>CAKQSI010000020.1 GCA_934272745.1 uncultured Clostridia bacterium
GCGTAGCATTTTTGCGGATGAGAAACCGACCGCAACGCGGCTCGTTTAGGCAAGGCAAACGCCCGAAGTCGTACTGGACGTACTACAAGCGGCGTTTAACGCCGCATAAATCGGTTTGTCACCGCAAAAATAGTTAGGGATGGCGGATGGAATCCCTAACAAAACTTAATCTGCCGCACGGCAAAGTTATGCTTAACCCGGGCAAAAACGGACTATGCGCAAACAAAGAGGGGGAGTGAAATCCTCTGTAGACCTCAATTTTCCGCCCAGCTGGCGCAAAGTTTTTCCAAAAGGGAAACGAAAAAGTACATCACGCCCGCCAAAGCGCACAGCGTGACGGTCGCCGCCATCACGAGATCCAACTTGAATACCTGCCCGCCGTACACGATCAGATACCCGAGTCCCGCGCGGCTGGCGAGGTATTCGCCCATAATGGAGCCGATCCAACTCATGCCCACGTTGATTTTCAGCATGGAAATCATGGCGGGGACGGAAGCGGGCGCGATGAGCTTTGTAAAAATTTGTCCCTTTTTCGCGCCCAGCGAACGCAGCAGCAGAATTTTGTTTTCGTCCACCGATAAAAACCCGCTTTCCATCGTGATGGTCGAAACCACGATCGTGACCAGAACGGTCATAAAAACAATGGATTTTTGCCCGGTGCCGAACCATACGATGATGATGGGACCGAGCGCGATTTTGGGCAGAGAATTGAGGACGACAAGGTAGGGTTCCAGCGTTTTCCGCACCCTTGCCGACCACCACAGAAGGACGGCGACCGCCGTGCCGAGCACGGTCGCGACGGCAAAGCCGAGCAGCGTTTCGTACAGCGTTATGCCGATATGCGTCAGATAATTTTTGTCCGAAAACAGCGTTTTCAGCGTTTTTGCGATGCGGGAAGGGCTGCTTGCCACGAAGGGATCGATGACGTCGGCGCGGGTCAGAATTTCCCACAGCAATAGTATCGCCGCAAGAATGGCGATCCGCAAAGCCGAAACCAGCGCCCGTTCCCGCTTTAATCCCGCAAGGTACTTTTTGTGTTCTTTCGTAAACGGTTTTTTCATCCCTCGTTCAACTCCTTCCAAAGTAATTCAAACCAGGCGCGGAACCTTTCGCCCTCGCGGCGTTTTAAGGGGGAAAGGGCGGGATCCTGCTTCAAGTCGTAAATGTTTTTGATTTTTGCCGGGCGCCGGGAAAGAACGATTACGCGGTCCGCCATGGAAATGGCTTCCGCAATGTCGTGCGTGACGAGCAGCGCCGTCTTTTTTTCCTCTTTGATGATGCGGTAGACGTCGTCCGAAACGGACAGCCGCGTCTGATAATCGAGCGCGGAAAAAGGTTCGTCCAGCAGCAGAAGGTCGGGCTTATACGACAGCGTACGGATAAGCGCCGCGCGCTGCTTCATTCCGCCCGAAAGTTGCCGCGGGTAGTAGTTTGCAAATTCCGCCAGACCGTATTTTCGCAGCAGGTCGGAAACGTAGCGCCCGTTTTCTTCGGTCAGGCGGTGCTTGATTTCCAGCGGCAGCACCACGTTTTTGTAAATGGTGCGCCAGGGGAAAAGTTCGTCTTTCTGCAGCATATATCCCACGCCGTCGGCAAGTTTCTTGTCTTTTCCTAAAAAGGTCACTTTGCCTTTGGTGGGCGGCAGCAGTCCCGCCACGACCGACAAAACCGAAGTTTTTCCGCAGCCGGAAGGTCCTACGATCGCGACGAATTCTCCTTCGTACAGCGAAAAGGTCAGGTCGGAAACGGCGGGCGTTTCCATGGTTTTGGTGTAATAGGTCAAAGAAACGCCTTCGACTTTCAGTATCTCGTTCATGCTTGCACCTCTTTTGTGTTTTTCGGGGAAGCCCCGCGCCGCACCTTTTATTTTGCGGAAAACTTCCGGACGTTTTGCGGCAGATTTCGCTTTCCGTTCCGGGAAATTTCCGCCTTACGCCCACTCTGCGCGGAAAAGATTCCGCGGCAAATTTTCGCCCTATGCGGCGAAGATCTCGCGGTAGATTTTCCCCGCGGCGTCGCAGCGGGACAGGACGGAATACGGCGCGTATTCGGTCAGTTCTCCCGCCGCCATCATCACGGTCTGCAAGCGGATAAAGGAGGATTCGGTCATGGTCATGTCGGTCATCCAGGCGTCGATTTTAAGGTAACTTTCCACCGATTTTTTCAAAGATTCCGCGCTCGTTCCCGTAAAACTGGGCGCAATGCCCTCCGCGATTTTGTCCGGAGAAAGCGAACGGAAGTCCTTCAGCGCCCGGTAAAGCGCGCGCAGCATTTTATCGACGGTTTCCGGATTTTTGTCCAGATAACTCTTTTTCGCCATGAAGCAGGTGTAGGGGATCTCGCCGCTTTCCTTGCCGACGCTCGCCACGATATAGCCTTTTCCCGCCGCCTGAAATTCGCTTGCAGTGGGCTCGAATAAGGTGACGTAATCGCCGCTGCCTCCCTCGAAGGCGCCCGCCATCAGGTTAAACGCAACGTCCAGATTCAGCGTCACGTTGGTACCGTCGATCAGTCCGTGCTGCTTTAAGACGTATTCAAAAGTCATCGCGGGGACGCCGCCGCGCCGCCCGGCAATGACGGTCTTTCCGTTGAGATCGGCAAAGGAAAAATCCGGCTCTTTCTTTCGGGAAACAAGAAAAGAACCGTCCCGTTTGGTCAGCTGTGCAAACACCTGTACGTAGTCGGTTTTTCCCGCCTGATAAACGTAGACGGCGCTTTCCGGACCGCAAAAGCCGACGTCCGCGGAACCGGACAGCACCGCGGTCATGGTTTTATCCGCGCCGCCGCCGTTCACAAGGTCGATTTCAATGCCCTCGTCTTTGAAATATCCCGCGTTGACGGCGTAATAAAGCGGGGCATAGAACACGGAATGCGTGACCTCGTTCAGTCGCACGGTCGCAGTTTTGTTTTTCTTGCCCGCGCAGGCGGAAAGGGGCAGCGCGAGAAAGGTCAAAGTGAGAAAGACAATCAAAAAACGCTTCATTTTCGGTACGCTCCAAAATTTATTTATAATATATCCTATGAATCTCGTTCTTCGTTTGACAACGCCGCGAACATTTGCTATAATAATTATTACGCGTTTCACCTTTTTTCCGTAAGGAAAGCGGATAACCGCCGCTTTTTTGCCGGGAAGGGAAAGAACGTTTTTGAAAGGCGGCTTTTTTGCGGGGAAGGGGCTTCTGCTTACCAAAGGAGCAATTTCCCGGATAGCGCAGGGGAAAGGATTCCGCTTTTGTAGGGAAAGGATTCTGCTTTGCGGGAGGAGAAGAAACCCGGAGCGGGAGGGGAGAATTTTTCCCTGACTTTCTCCTGAATTATAGGAGAAGTGATTGCTTTTCCGCCCCGCAATTTTTTCCGAAAACGAGCAAAGGCGTTTTTAAAACCGCGCAAGGCGTTTCCAAAACGCGCAAAGATTACATACGAAATTTCGCCCGCCGGGCTAAAAAGGCTTCAACCCCTTAAAAAACGGCGGCGCAACGATAACGACGGGAGGTTTCCGTACCAATGGACATGGCAAAAACGTATACGCCGGGCGAGTTTGAGCAGCGTATCTACAAAGAGTGGGAAGAAAAAGGGTATTTTACCGCTAAGGCGGATCCGGACAAACTGCCGTATACCATCGTCATGCCCCCGCCCAACATCACCGGGCAGCTCCACATGGGGCACGCCTTAAACCAGACCACGCAGGACGCGCTGATCCGTTTCAAACGCATGCAGGGGTACGCTACCCTTTGGGTGCCGGGCACCGATCACGCTTCCATCGCGACCGAAGTCAAAATCGTAAAAGAGATGAAAGAAACCGAAGGTCTTTCCAAAGAAGACGTCGGCAGAGAAGGATTTCTGGAACGCGCGTGGAAATGGAAAGAAAAATACGGCGGCAGGATCGTGGAACAGATCAAACGTCTGGGTTCTTCCTGCGACTGGTCGCGCCTGGCGTTCACCATGGACGACCGCTGCAATCGCGCCGTAAAAGAAGTTTTCGTCAATCTGTACGAAAAGGGCTTGATTTATCAGGGCAGCCGCATCATCAACTGGTGTCCGGATTGCAAAACCGCCCTTTCGGACGCGGAAGTGGAATATTCCCTCGATCCGTCTTTCTTCTGGCATATGCGGTACGAGCTGGAAGACGGCAGCGGCAGTCTCGTCGTTGCCACCACCCGTCCCGAGACCTACTTCGGCGACACCGCGGTCGCGGTCAATCCCAAGGATGAACGCTATAAAAAACTGGTGGGGAAAAACGTCGTTCTGCCGCTCATCGGCAAAAAGATTCCCATCGTTGCCGATTCCTACGTAGATATGAAATTCGGCACCGGCGCGGTAAAAATCACCCCGGCGCACGATCCCAACGACTTTGAAGTGGGCTTCCGCCATGGTCTTGAAGTTGTCCGCGTGATGAACGACGACGGTACCATGAACGACCTTTGCGGCGTTTACGCCGGCATGGATCGTTACGAATGCCGCAAAAAGCTGGTGGAAGACCTGAAAGCTGCCGGCGCGATCGAAAAGATCGAACCGCACGACCATAACGTCGGACATTGCTATCGCTGCCACAGCGTTGTGGAACCCATCGTCAGCAAACAATGGTTCGTTAAAATGGAGCCGCTCGCAAAGCCCGCGATCGCCGCGGTTAAGAAAAAGAGTATCAAATTCACGCCGTCCAGATTCACAAAAACCTATTATAACTGGATGGAAAATATCCGCGACTGGTGCATTTCCCGTCAACTTTGGTGGGGACACCGCATTCCCGCCTATTACTGCGACGACTGCGGCGAAATGACCGTTTCCAAACAAGACGTCACCGTCTGTCCCAAGTGCGGCGGCACCCACGTGCGTCAGGACGAAGACGTGCTGGATACCTGGTTCTCTTCCGCGCTCTGGCCGTTCTCCACGCTGGGCTATCCCGAAGAAACCGAGGATCTGAAATATTTCTATCCGACCGAAGTGCTGGTCACCGCGTACGACATCATTTTCTTCTGGGTCGCGCGCATGATCTTCAGCGGGATCGAACATATGGGGCATATCCCGTTCAAAGACGTCCTGATTCACGGCATCGTCCGCGACGAACAGGGCAGAAAGATGAGCAAATCGCTCGGCAACGGCATCGACCCCATCGAAATCATCGATAAATACGGCGCCGACACCCTGCGGTTCTCCCTTCTGAACGGCATTGCCGCCGGCGGCGACACCCGCGTTTCCGAAAAGAAACTGGAAGGCTGCCGCAACTTTATGAACAAGATATGGAACGCTTCCCGCTTCGTTTTAATGAACGTAGAGGGGAAGGATCTGCCCGCGTTTGAAACGGTCAAACTTTCGATGGCGGACAAATGGATCCTGTCCAGACTGAACGAAACGGCAAAAACGGTCATTTTAAATATGGACAAGTTCGAACTGGGCAACGCCTGCGCGAAACTGTACGACTTCGTGTGGAGCGATTTCTGCGACTGGTATATTGAACTGACCAAACCCGCCCTTTACGGTGACGACGAGGAAAAACGCCTTGCCGCCGGCGCAGTGCTGGTACACGTTCTGGGCGAAATTTTAAAACTGCTGCACCCGTTTATTCCGTTCGTGACCGAAGAGATCTACCGCAACCTGCCGGGCGCGGAAGAAACGCTGATGTTTGCTTCCTACCCGAAATATAAAGCGCAGCCGGCGCTCCGCAAGGATTCTTCCACCATGGAAAGCGTGATGGAGATTATCCGCGGTATTCGCGATCTCCGCGCGAAATACGGCGCCGCGCCCTCCAAAAAACTCGATCTTTACGTCGTTACCAACAAGAAAAAGGCGATGGACGGCGCCAAAGATTATCTGGTTCGTCTGGCGGCTGTGGGAGAAATCTCTTACGTTAAGGAAAAAGAGGAGATCGACTGCAAGACGGTCGCCCTCGTCACGCCTTTTGCCGAAGTGTATATTCCGCTCGGCGAACTGGTGGACGAAGAAAAGGAAAAGGCAAGACTTACCGGGGAGATAGAACGCGTCCGCGGCGAGATTGCCCGCGCCGTCGCCAAATTGAATAACCCCGGTTTCGTTGCCAAAGCGCCCAAAACGCTGGTGGACGGCGAAAAGGAAAAAATCGCCAAGTACGAAGATCTGCTGAAAAAATTGCAGGCTTCTTTGGACGAGTTGAACGCGTAAATACCGAAAACCGGACGCGTAAGAGGCGATTTCCCAAATAACCGAAAAAGGTCTTTAAGAATAAGACCTTTTTTCTCCGGGAATAGGGAAAGCGCTTTCATTTTCATCGTCGGTTGATTTCTTTCCGCAGGGTCGTTTTGGGTTTTTTGTGGCTTCCGACGGACGAATTTTTGGAAATAAACGAAAATTCCCGCCTTGAGGGTGAAATTTTCCATACGAAAGCAAAATATTTAGATATTCCTTTTTTGACAAACGAAAAAAGAAAGCGTATACTATTCAGGTAGTCCAGGATGGGGAAGTCTTTGCGGGCGCCCGCCTCTTGCGGAATGATAACGAAAATTATTACGACTTAAGAATTTATTACGCCCGGCACCGGGCGAAAGGATGAAAAAATGTATTACGTACTGGCAATTTTAGCGTCCGTCTGCTTTGCGCTGCAGTTCTGCATGATGAAACTGTATCAGAAGCATACGGAAAACAACCTGACTTCTTCGCTGGTCTTTACCGCGGCTTCCGCAGCGCTGACCTTTCCCGTCTTTTTCGCGCTGAACGGGTTCCGCCTGCGCATTACGGCGCTGACGGCGTGGATCTGCGTGGGGCTGGCGATCATCACCGTGGTGTCCACGCTCAATTCCATTAAGATTTTGTCGTACGGCAAAATGTCGGTGTACAGCCTGTTTATGATGCTGGGCGGCATGGCGTTGCCGTATCTGTTCGGCATTATCGTCTTTTCCGAAACGTTGACCGACCTCAAGATCGTGGGTATGATCGTTCTCGTCGTGTCGCTGGTTCTTTCGTCGAAAGATAAAAATTCGGAGATTACGGCAAAAAGCGCGGGCGTGTTCTATCTGCTGTGCCTGCTCGCGTTCGTTCTGAACGGCGCAACCAGTATTCTTTCCGCCATTCAGGGCAAGGGTTGGGCAGATGGCGCCGACAATATGGTCTGGGGAATGAAAGTCACCGGTCTTTACGACTATATGTGCCTGTCCAGACTGTTCACCATTCTGTTCTGCGCGCTGGCGGTGCCGCTGGTGTTTTTAAAGCCGAAGGAAGAACGCAATGCGGAACTTCTGTCGGTCAAAAAAATCTTCAAAAAGCAGCCTGTACTCGCGGGCGTGCTGTTTACCGTGATCTCGGTTGCCGGCTTCGTTTGTCAGCAGATCTGCACTCCGCACCTCGATTCTTCCGTACTGTTTCCCATCACGACGGGCGGAACGGTCGTTCTTTCCGCACTGCTTGCCCGCGTGTTGTATAAGGAAAAAACGTCCGGCTTTATGTGGTTCTGCATCGGTCTGACCGCGCTTTCCACTTTCCTGTTTATGTTCGGAAGCATGTTCCCGACCACTTGGTTTATCGATTTGTTTAAGTAAGTTTTGCGGATGGAATCCGAATACTTACGGTGACGTTTGCATTAAAGAGATGCTGCCCGCCGAATTTCAATTTGACGTAATTTCAATTAAACGTCGAATGGGTTGAAACATCATCCGGCGCCGTTGGACTGAAAATTTAATATCGATTGATATAAATACCATCCGGTATCGATTAAAAAACAATGCCGAAGTTCGGGTTGAAAATCAGGCGCCCGCCGCGGAATTTCCGCGGCGGGCGCCTTTAAAACGTCTTGTGGACTTTTAAATATATAGGGACTTATGAATTGTCAATATTTTTATTAAATAACACTCCGCTTGAGGGGTAAACGATTTAATTTGCAGGGGCGACCACCGATTGCCCGTGAAGAAAGCAAAACGTAGGGGCGACCATCGGTCGCCCGCAAAAGGAAAGCAAAAAGTAGGGGTGACCACCGGTTGCCCGTGAAGAAAGAAAAACGTAGGGGCGACCACCGGTCGCCCGTGAAGAAAGCAAAACGTAGGGGCGACCGTCGGTCGCCCCAAAAATACAAAAATATAATAATAACCTGTCGATTGCCCGCAGCCGGAAAGGGCATTCCAATCGGCAAATTTATCTTGCAGCGGGAGATATTTCGCCCGCAACCGTAAAACTTCCGCTTGCCGCCCGGAAAACTTCCGCGTGCAGCAGGAAAAACCCGCCGTCAACCGAACATACTTCCGCTTGCCGCCCGGAAAATTATCGTTTCCGGAGGGGTATTTCCGCCCGCAACCGGAAAACTCTGTATTCAGCCCGAAAAATCGCTTACAGCAGGGGAATGGTCGCGAGATAGACGATATCTTTGCGGTTTGCCGCGTCGCCTTCCGCCAGAACGAACGCCTTTTTCTGAATGGTGCCGCCCGAAAGTTCCACCAACTTTTCCAAACCTTCCAGACTGTTGCCGGTGGAAACCACGTCGTCGATGATGCCCACTTTTTTGCCTTTCATCAGGTCGGCGTCGTGCTTGCTCAGGTACAGTTTCTGCACCTGTCCGGTCGTGATCGAGGAATTGATTTCCACTTCGATCCCGTCCTGCATATATAATTTTTTGGATTTTCTGGCAACGGCGTAATAATCGTGACCGAGTTCGCGCGCGATGCAGTGCGTGAGCTGCAATCCTTTGGATTCCGCCGTGATCAGAACTTCGCAGTCGCCCAACAGTTTGGCGAGTTCTTTCGCGCAGTGTTCGGTCAGTTTCTGATTGCCGTGCAGGTTGAAGAACGCGATCTTCACGCCGCTGGGCAGGGGCAGAATGGGGAGTTCGGCTTCGTAGCCTTTAATATCCACTTTCAAAATGTCTTGGCTCATGATTTATCCTCCGTATTTCAAGGAACTACCTTTGCATTATAGCACGACAGGAAAAAAAAGTAAACCGATTTGCGCTTTTTTACCGAAATTTTGCTTTTTGTCGGAGCCGTTTTCGATCTCTTTGCCGAATCCGTTGACAAACGCGCCGAAATGCGCTATCATTGAAAATGAAAGTGAAAATGAAAGTCAAAACGGTGAACGCCGCGGGAAAGCAGTTTTATGCTATACGGCGATAACGGAGACGGACGCAAGCCGCTCCGGACTGCGCAATCCCGAACGAACCTTCAGCCCACGACGGAGGAGAACCTATGGAAAAAGTGACCATTTACGACATTGCAAAACTTTCGGGGACGAATATCACCGCCGTTTCGCGTGCCTTTCGCGAGGACGCGAAAATTTCTCAAAAGAAGCGCGACCTGATTTTAAAAGTCGCCGAGGAACACGGTTACCGTCCCAATCCCGTGGCGGGCAGCCTGTCCAGAAAAAGCATTTCCATCGGCGTGGTATATTTTTACAGCGTGCCGGACTATTGCGACGAGCAGGTGGAAGCCATTCAAAAAAAGGCGGCGGAACTTGCCGATTTCAAGGTTTCGACCGAAATTCTCTGCTGTAAAAACGAAGACCAGATCCGGGAAGCCTTCGACTATTTTCTCGAAAAAAAAGTGCAGGGCGTTTTGACCAACGCGCTGCCGGAAAGCGATTTCGTCCGCCCTGCCATCGACGAACTGGAACGTAACGGTATCCGCGTGGCGCTGTTCAACGCCGATTTGCCGGAATCCGACCGCACGCTCTGCGTTTCCGTGAATCTGAAATCTGCGGCACGGGCGGCAGCCGATCTGCTCAGACTGTTCGGCGCCGGCAGGGAAGTGGCGGTGTTCGCGGGCGGCAAGGGGTATACGCACAACATTTTGACGCAGTCGTTTTGCGAACGCGCGGCGTCTTTCCATATGAAAGTTTCCGGCGTGTATTTTACGCAGGACGACCCGGAAAAAGCCGCCGCACTGGCAAAGGAAGTGCTTTCCTCCCGACCGCGTTTGTCGGGCATTTATATTTCGTCTGCGAACTCCATTCCCGTGCTGAAAGAACTGGTTATGGCGGGCAAGGCGCATAAAATCCGCGTGGTCGCTTCGGACGTATTCCCGGGGCTTGCTTCCTTTTTACGGGAAGGAACGGTGGACGCCACCATTTATCAAAGCCCCGCGTTGCAGGCGGAAAGCGCGCTGGAATATCTGTACCGCGCCGTGCTTTCGGGCGTGAAGGAGAAAAAACAGCACTACGTCCTGCCGGAAATCGTCGTCGCGGGGAACCTCGGCTTATACGAAAAGCGGAACCCGGACGAGATTCTGGCGTAACCGAGTGTCGCAAAACTTTTTGCACGATTTGCACCCGACGGAAGAATACAAGGAGAAAACCCATGTGCACGGAAAATAAAGACCGTACCGTAAAATTCGGCACCAAAACCGCTAAAGAAACCGAAAATACCGATAAAGAAATCAAGCCTGCCGCCCGCCCCACGCTGGTGGTTGCCAGCGGAAACAAAGGTAAACTGCGCGAGATTGCGGAGATTCTGACCGACTATGCCGTCGTCCCGATGAAAGACCTCGGCTTTACGGACGAAGTGGAGGAAACGGGCGCCACGTTTGCCGAAAATGCGTACATTAAGGCTTCCGCCGTGGCAAAAGCGTTGGGGCTTCCCGCTCTTGCGGACGACAGCGGACTTTCGGTAGACGCGCTTTCCGGCGCGCCCGGCGTTTACAGCGCAAGATATGCCGGCGTGCACGGCGACGACGCGGCGAACAACCGCAAACTGCTTTCCGCTTTAAGCGGCGTAGAAGAAAAAGACCGCACGGCAAAATTCTGTTCCGCCGTGGTTTTGTGCTGCCCGGACGGCAGCGCCGTGACCGGATACGGCGAGACGTATGGCAGAATTCTGTTCGCGCCCGAGGGGCAAAGCGGTTTCGGGTACGACCCGTTATTTTACAGTTTCGATTTGAAAAAGAGTTTCGGCACCGCTTCCGCACAAGAAAAAAATGCGGTCAGCCACCGCTACCGCGCGCTGGTCGATCTGAAGAAAAAGTTATGAAAAGCGCCATCGTCCTTTCGGATACGCACGGTAATATGGCGACGGTCGAAAAAATGCTGCCGCTCCTCAGGGAAGCGGACTACGTTTTTCACCTCGGAGACGGGGCGGCGGATCTGTCGCGCTATTATAAGGAATTGCAAGGCAAGCTGTTTTCGGTCGGCGGCAACTGCGACGTGTTTTATACGGGCGACAGGGAAGGAGTCGTCGAGGTTGAGGGTGTCAAGGTTTTCTATTGTCACGGACACCGTTATTCGGTCAAGCGCGGCACGGACGAACTTCTTGCGCGGGCAAAGGAAGTCGGGGCGCAGGTCGCCCTGTACGGACACACGCACGAAGCGCGCATTGACGAGGTTGACGGGGTGACGATGATCAACCCCGGGGCGCTGACGAGGTTCACCGCAAAGCCCTCTTATTGCTACCTCGCGTTCTACGGCGGAAAATTTACGGCGAAAATTGTGGAAATATTTTGAATTTTCGCTTTAAAATAATTGACAAGGGTTGTCGGATTTGCTATAATAGCCAAGCGTTGAGTTTGAAATGCGGGTGTAGTTCAATGGTAGAATTCCAGCCTTCCAAGCTGGCTGCGTGGGTCCGATTCCCATCACCCGCTCCAAATTACCGTTAACAGCGCGAAGTATGTGCCTGTAGCTCAGTCGGATAGAGCAACAGCCTTCTAAGCTGTGGGTCAGGGGTTCGAATCCCTTCAGGCACGCCAATCAATCCAAATAATGGCGGGCTTAGCTCAGTAGGTAGAGCGCCAGATTGTGGCTCTGGAGGTCAAGAGTTCGATCCTCTTAGCTCGCCCCATTTTTTCGATTCGTTGGGGTATCGCCAAGCGGTAAGGCACCAGATTTTGATTCTGGCATTCGTTGGTTCAAATCCAGCTACCCCAGCCATTTACGGTTCATTAGCTCAGTTGGCAGAGCACGTGACTTTTAATCACGGTGTCCCGAGTTCGAATCTCGGATGAATCACCATTTTGCACCTTTAGCTCAGTTGGTAGAGCAACTGACTCTTAATCAGTGGGTCCCGGGTTCGAGTCCCTGAAGGTGCACCAGACAGTAGCGTAAGTCATTCGTTTGGCTTACGCTTTTTTTGTGACACAACGAAACGCCTGCCGGGATGCGAGCCCGGCAGGCGTTTCGTATGAAACGATTATTTATCCGCAACCGACAGAAAAAGTCTTTCCGAAAGGCAGGCGCGTTTGTCCCGGATTCCCCGATTGCAGGGGAAAGCGGAACTTATGCGCAACTCCGTCTTTTAATTCAGCACGCGTTCCAGAAAAGCGCGGGTGCGTTCCTCTTTGGGCGCGGTGAACATTTCTGCGGGGGAGGACTGCTCCACAATGACGCCGTCGTCCATAAAGACGACTTTGGTTGCAACGTCGCGCGCAAAGCCCATTTCGTGCGTGACGACCAGCATGGTCAAGCCGCTTTTTGCAAGGTCTTTCATGACCGCAAGCACTTCGCCCACCATTTCGGGGTCGAGCGCGCTGGTCGGCTCGTCAAACAAAAGCGCTTCCGGCTGCATGGCAAGCGCCCGCGCAATGGCAACGCGCTGTTTTTGCCCGCCCGAAAGTTGCCCCGGGCGCGCGTTGACGTAGGCGTCCATACCTACCAGTTTTAAATACCGCAGGGCGGTTTCTTCCGCTTCTGCTTTGGACATTTTCAGCACCTTTTCGGGTCCGATCGTGCAATTTTTCAGCACGGACATATTGCCAAACAAATTAAAACTCTGGAACACCATACCGACGCGCTGCCGTAGTTCCGCCGCGCTTTTTGCACCCGTCACGTCTTCGCCGTGAAACAAAATTTCGCCCGAAGTCGGCTTTTCAAACAGATTGACGCACCGAAGCAGCGTGGATTTTCCGCTGCCGGAAGAACCGATAATGCAGGTTACGTCCCCCCGAAAAACGTCAAAATCGACGTCTTTCAACACTTCGTGGTCGCCGAACGTTTTTTTCAGGTGTCGGATCTCGATGATTTTTTCTCTTGCTTCAGCCATTGTTTTGTCCTCCCGTGGCGGTGTTTTCCCGCGCGAACGACTCCGCGTCCATGTTTTGCGAACCCAGCACGACGTAATTTTTCTTGCCGTCCATCTTCTTTTCGATCAGGCGCAGAACGCGCGTCACGCCAAACGTCAGCACGAAATAGATCGCCGCAACCAACAGATAGGTGGCAAAGGTATTAAAGTTGATGGAAACGATGGTTTTTGCCTGAAAATACAGTTCGGTAAAGCCGATAACGTTCAGAACCGACGTATCCTTGATATTGATGACAAACTCGTTCGCCACGCTGGGGAGAATATTCCTGAGCGCCTGCGGCAGAACGACGTACCGCATAGTCTGGAAGTGCGACATGCCGACGGCGTACGCGCCTTCCGTCTGCCCCTTGTCGACCGACAAAATCCCGCCGCGCACGATTTCCGCCATATAGGCGCCCGTGTTCACGGAAACGATCAGAAGCCCGGCGAAAATGACGTTCATCGTCCGTCCGCCGTGAAGTAGCGCAAATCCCCAGAAGATGACCATGGACTGCACCATCATAGGCGTTCCGCGGAAGATCTCGATATATGCGGAAAGCAGAAAGTCCGCAATTTTTTTCAGCGCGGCAAGCGCTTTGTTTTTCGGCTTGGGCGTCGTGCGGAAAATACCGATCAGAATACCGATCAGAAGCCCCAGCACCGTACTGACCAGCGAAACCAGCAGGGTATAACCCACGCCCTGCAGAATCCAGCCGCCGTATTTTTTGAGAATTTCGCCCATGGCGGCAAATAAGCCGGGATCCTTGGGTTCTTCTCCTTCTACGACGCTGGAACCGGTTGCGTAGGCGGTCGCCTCCAGCATCAGGTTCAGGCGGTCTTCTTCCGAAAGGGAAGCGAGCACTTCGTTGACGGCGGAGCGGAATTTGCTGCCCTTGGTCATGCCGACGGCGATCTGCGCGTCCCCGGGAGAAGCGATGAATCCCGTGACGTTATTGACCAGAGGAATATAGGTCAGTTCGGGGTTGGAAGCGCAGTCGGACTTTGCGCCCGGTTCTTCCGCCACGTAGCCGTCCACCGCGCCGGTCTTTAAGGCGTTGACCATTTCGGGAAAAGTTGCCATGGGGGTCTTGCGCGTATAACCGTAGGTTGCGGCTTCCGCCTGCAGCGCTTCGTCGTGGAAGGTGCCGCTCTGTGCCACAAGGTTTGCCCCGGCGAAGTCCGCAAGCGAAGTCGCGTTTTCATAGGTCGAACCCTTTTTCACCACGATGACCAACTGGCTTTCGTAATAAGGGTCGGAAAAATCCACCTGCTCTTTGCGCTTGTCGGTGGGACTCATGCCTGCGATGATCAGGTCCAGCGTCCCTGCCTGTACGGCGGGGATTAAAGCGTCGAAATCGTAATATTTTACGATGACCAGTTCCTTGCCGAGCGCTTCCGCGATTTTTTTAGCGATCATCACGTCGTAACCGTTGGCGTACCCCGCCGCGTTGGAAATTTTCACGGCGCCGTTTTGTTTGTCCGTCTGGGTGTAGTTAAACGGCGCATAGCCGCATTCCATGCCGACGTACACCTTGCTTTCGTCCTTGCTTTTTCCGCAGGATGCGAGGATTCCCGCGCTGAAAAACAGCAGCAGCACGGCGGAAATAAAGCAAAGGGGCTTTTTCATACTCTTCATACACACACTCCTTCTGCCGGAATAATTCCGGCGCCGGCGGGGAAAAGAGGTAAAAAAACGCCGCAACGGCGCAAACGCGTCACTGCGGCAAACATACCGAAAAGTATGCAAAAAGCACAGAAATCGCGATAGCGCTCCGCCGGGTCACGGCGACAGTTCTGCGCATCTTATACGCAGCCCCAGGAAACGGAAACGATCGGCTCCTCTCCGTATCCTTCGGCGATTTTCCCTTTCCCGCCCGGGCAATGCCGTTTCCCGTGCGGTACTCTTAAAAATCGCAACCTCTATCCGAAAATATTTTTGAAATTTAGGCGCATTATACCAGTAAACGCCGCCGTTGTCAAACGTCTGAAGGCAAAAAACGCATTTTTCTTTCGCCTCTGCTATAACGATTGGTTATACCGGGTATAGGTCGGGCACCGATGCCGCTGCGGGCGGAATTTTTCTCCGCGGTGCGGGAAACGTAAAAATTTTTTGCGGCGCGGAAGCCGCCAAAGAAACCTCCGGCAAACGGTATCCGTCAAAGAAACCCGCTTACGCCCCCAAAAAGGTTTGCCCTTGCCGCCGAAATGTGGTACAATACGGAAAACGGAACCAAAGAGGTGCAAAAATGAAATATTCACCCGAAAAATATCAGTCGTACTATTTCGGTACGGTCAAAAAACTGCTGGCAGCGCCCAGCCCCAGCGGCTACTACGACGAAGTGATGCCGGTGGTGGAAGCCCTTGCAAAAGAGGTCGGGGCGACCTTTTCCATGACGAAAAAGGGCTGCGCGGTGTTAAAACTTTCCGCAAGCGGCGCCGACGGTAAAATCACCGCGGGCGAAAAAGATGCCGCAACGGCAGGAGCGGGAGGCACGGCGAGCGAAACCAAACCCGCCGCGCGCGGCATCTGCGCCCACGTGGACACGCTGGGGTTAATGGTGCGAAGCGTGCTTCCGGACGGACATCTGGCGTTTACTAAAATCGGCGGACCCGTTTTGCCCACGCTCGACGGGGAATACGTCACCGTTCTTACGAGATCGGGCAAACGGTATACCGGCACGGTGCTGTCGCGTTCTCCCGCGGTGCACGTGTTCGAGGACGCTTCTTCCCGCCCGCGGGACGAAAAAAACATGTATATCCGGTTAGACGAACGCGTATCTTCCGCCGCGGATACCAAGGCGCTCGGCATTTCCGCCGGGGACTACGTTTTTTACGACCCCAAAACGGTGGTGACGGACAGCGGCTATTTAAAGTCCCGCTTCATTGACGATAAGGCTTCCGCCGCCGAAATTCTCACCGCATTCCATATTATAAAGGAAGAAAATCTGCCCCTCCCGCAAGATATCGTCTGCTACTTTACCATGTACGAAGAAGTGGGGCACGGCGCGGCTTTCGTGGACGACGGTCTTTGTTCTATGCTGGCGGTGGACATGGGCTGCGTAGGGGACGACCTTTCCGCGACGGAAGAAGACGTTTCCGTCTGCGCGCTCGACCGCGGCGGTCCGTACGATTATCGCCTGACGAGAAAACTGATCGCCTTTGCCGAAGAAGAGGGCTTGCATTTCGCTACCGACATTTATCCCTACTACGGGTCGGACGTCGGCGCCATGTGGCGCGCGGGGCACGATATTCCGGGGGCGCTCATCGGCAGCGGCGTGCACGCTTCGCACGGAATGGAGCGCACGCACGTAAACGGCATTTTCAATACGATCAACCTCATTTTGTGCTATCTTACGAAAGACTGATCGTTTCAGAAAACGAGAAATACATTTTTAAGCAGAAAATTCTATCATGAAACTTAAAAAATTCATCGCAGACAACAAATTCTACGGGATCGTCCTTGCGCTGGCGGTCCCCATTATGCTGCAAAACGGCATTACCAACTTCGTCAGCCTGCTGGACAACATCATGGTGGGCATGGTCGGTACGGAAGAAATGTCCGCCGTTTCCATCGTCAACCAGATTTTATTCGTCTACAACCTGTGCGTGTTCGGCGCATTGTCCGGCATCGGTCTGTTTACGTCGCAGATGCACGGCAAGGGCGACAAAGCGGGGGTGGAAAAGACCTTCGCCCTCAAACTCGTCGTCGCCCTCGTGCTCGGGATTCTCGGCATCGCGGTGGTGTGGTTCTTCCGGGTGCCTCTGGTCAACGCCTTCCTGCACGAAAGTCCGGACGGCGGCGACCTTGTAAAAACGCTGGCGTTGTCCGAAGAATACGTCGCGGTCATGCTGATCGGGCTGCTTCCGTTCGCGCTGTCGCAGGCGGTGTCCTCTTCCCAAAGGGAAATCGGGTATTCGGTTCTGCCCATGGTATGCGGACTGGTAGCCGTCGGCGTAAATATGCTGTTCAATTATATTCTGATTTTCGGAAAACTCGGCGCGCCCGCCATGGGCGTTACCGGGGCGGCAATCGCCACCGTCATTTCGCGGTTTGTGGAATGCGCGCTGCTGTTTATTACCGGCTCCGTCAAACGCGGGAAGTATTATTTCTTAAGCCTGAACCGCTCGTCCTTTCGTATGGAAAAAACCTTTCTTTCCGGAATTCTGAAAAAGGCGACGCCGCTGTTTTTAAACGAAACCTTCTGGGCGGCGGGCATGTCGCTGCTTACCGCGGCGTATTCCACGCGCGGACTTTCGGTGGTTGCGGCAATGAATATTTCCACCACGCTTTCCAACGTGTTCAATGTGGTCGTCGTTTCGCTTGGAACCGCCGTCAGTATTCTGATGGGGCAGAAGCTCGGCGCGGGCAGGGTGGAGGAAGCCAAAGAGGACGTGCCGCGCCTTGCCGCGTTCTCCGTTTTTCTGGGCGTTATCGTCGGGGTGCTGCTGTTTGCGGTTTCGTTCGTTTTTCCCAAAATTTACAATACGTCCGACGAAATCCGGCACCTCGCGACCAAACTCATCATAGTCGCGGCGTGTTTTTTGCCTGTACAGGCATATCTCAACGTGTCTTATTTTACCATTCGCTCGGGAGGGAAAACGCTTATTACGTTTTTGTTCGACAGCGTGTTTATCTGTCTTGTTTCGGTGCCGACGGCAAATCTGTTCGCCCGTCTGACCCCGTGGAACATCGTCGCCGTCTACGCCGCGGTTTCGGCGCTGGATTTTATTAAATGTTTTATCGGCACACTGATCCTGCGTTCCGGCAAATGGGCGGTCAACATGACCGAAAGCGATCCGTTGCCGAATCCCGTTCAGGCGCTGGTGTTCGATCTGGACGGAACGCTTACCGACACGCTGGACGACCTTTGGGCGGCAACCAACCATGCGCTTGCCGCGTGCGGTCTTCCGCTCCGCTCGCGGGAAGAAGTGCGCCGCTTCGTGGGCAACGGACTGTATAAACTTGCCGAACGCGCCGTGACGATGCCGTTGGAAAGCACAGGGGAAACCGGGCTTGCTTCCGCCGCTAAGACCGAAGTTGTTTCCGCCGCTAAAACCGCCGCTGCACAAAATATTGAAGAACGTACCGCAAAAATCGATAAAACCGCACTATCGGGCGACGCAGAAAAAGTTAAAGCGGGA
The DNA here is from genome assembly GCA_934272745.1 of uncultured Clostridia bacterium. Classification (GTDB taxonomy): domain Bacteria; phylum Bacillota; class Clostridia; order Christensenellales; family Borkfalkiaceae; genus SIG402. Next base: position 18,077 of record CAKQSI010000020.1, read on the forward strand.
AAAGAAAAGATTGACGCAGTTTATCAAGAAATCGTTTCCTATTACGGCGCGCATTGTAAGGAGAAAACCCGCCCGTACGAGGGGATCGACCGCCTGCTGGCGTTTTTAAAAACGCGCGGCGTCAAAGTCGCCGTCGTTTCCAACAAAGCGGACTTTGCCGTGAAAGAGATTGCCGCCGATTATTTCCCCGGCGTTTTCCCCGTAGCGGTGGGGGAACGGGCAGACGTCCCCAAAAAACCGGCGCCGGACGCCGTGTTTGCCGCTTTGAAAGAACTGGGCGTTTCCCCCGAATCCGCCGTCTACGTGGGCGATTCGGAAGTGGACGTGCAGACTGCTCAGAACGCCGGAATGCCGCTGTTTGCCGCGGCGTGGGGCTTCCGCGGGGAAGAATTACTGAAAAAAGCCGGCGCGACCCGCATTTTCGCCACGCCGGACGATCTGACCGCGTTTTTGCAGACCGTGCTGTGATTTCAATATCAATATAATTATAATTTTACCATAATATTGTATTCGCGCGCCCGCGGCAAGAATCTTGCCGCGGGCGCGCGTTTTTGCAAAATTTTGCGGGCACGTTTTTGCAAAACGGATTTATTGCGGATTTGTTTTTCCTTAAAAATAAAATTTATTATAGATTTATTCTGTTTTAAATTTCCGTTTATTTTCCTGTCAAAAAGAGACGGACGGGAAATGCGATAAAAGCGGGGCAGGGCGGAAAATGCGGTTTCCGCACCTATGTTTGCGATTTTCTGCCGAAAAACGAGATATTCGCAAACAAACGCTTCTTTTTCGTATTGTGCAAACTGCTACAATCGTATGTGCAAACTGCTTAAATATGACAGAATACGACGAAAAGTTTTGACCGCCTTTTTCGCGTATGATAAACTTTTTATGTTATTTGAAAATATTTTAAGGAGGTTTTCTTTTTATGGAAAATCAAGAACAGATTTCCCGTTCGAAACTGGATTCCTATTTCGGCATTACCGAAAAAGGTTCTACCGTTCGTACGGAAATTATCGCGGGTATCGTTACCTTCCTCGCGATGGCGTACATTCTGACCCTGAACCCCTCGCTGATCACCGGTGACTGGGCTCGTCAGGGCGCGTTGTGGCCGTCGGTATTTATTGCAACCGCTCTCGGTGCTATCGTCGGTACCCTACTCATGGCGTTCCTTGCAAAGATGCCTCTTGCACAGGCTCCCGGACTTGGTCTTAACTCCATGGTCGGCGGGCTGATCGGGGGAACGATGGGCCTTGCCGTTTGCTCGTTCGGCAACGCAATGCTGCTCGTTCTGATCTCCGGTATCCTGTTCCTGCTCCTTTCGGTCGTCAAGATCGGTAAGGTTTCCATTCGTGAAAAGATTTTCGACGGAATTCCCGTTTGCGTCCGCGGCGCGATCTCCATCGGTATCGGTCTTTTCATCGCGTTTATCGGTCTTGTTAACGCAGGTATCATTGTTGCCGGCAACGGCACGCTGGTCGGTCTGGTTTCGCTCTCGTCCTGGGATATGCATACGATGGGCGGCGCTCTGGTCTGCCTGTTCGGTCTGATCGTCATCGCGATCCTCGACCACTTCAACGTAAAAGGCTCGGTCATTATCGGTATCATCGCCGCGACCCTGCTCGGTATTCCTCTGAAGGTTACCTCCTGGTCCGGTTATTCCTGGAAGTTCTGGGAATACTTCAAAAACTTCTTCTCCATGAAGCCGGAAGAAGGCGGTACGTTCCTTTCCGCGTTTACCGAAGGTTTCAAATGGGCTGACGGTACTTCGGTCATGACCTGCGTCATGATGGTTATCACGTTCTGCATGATCGATATGTTCGATACCATGGGAACGGTCGTTGGCTGCTGCGTTCCCGTCGGTCTTGCCGATGAAGAAGGCAAACCCCTCCACTACGACGGCATCATGATGGCTGACTCCATCGCAACCTGCACCGGCGCTCTGTTCGGAACTTCCACCGTTACCACGTTCGTGGAATCCGGCTCCGGTATCGCTGCGGGCGGCAGAACCGGTCTTACCGCTCTGACCACCGCCGTGATGTTCTTGCTTTCGATCTTCCTGCTCCCGCTGTTCGCGTCCATTCCGACCGCTGCGGCTGCTTCCGCTCTCGTTTACGTCGGTTCGCTGATGCTGAAAGGTATCACCAACCTGAAACTCGACGGCGTTAAGAACTCCGTTCCCGCTTTCCTTACCATCGCGATGATGCCCCTTGCGTACTCCATCACGACCGGTATCGGCTTCGGTATCATTTCCTACGTTCTGATCGACCTTGTCGAATTCATTGTCGGATCCATCAAATACGCTTGCTCCAAGGCGGAAAACAAAGAAAAACCCGTTTGGGATCTTTCACCCGTCACCATCATCGTATTCGTTCTGTTCCTCGTTTACTTCTTCGTCCCGACCACGTTCTAAGTTGCCGAAGATAACGAAAGTACAAATTTACGGCGCCGCGCAATTTTGCGCGGCGCCGTTTTTCACGTCAACCTGTTTTTCGTATCAATAAATAGTCGTTTTTCACGTCAACTCAAAATTATTATCGGGTTCCCATGAAAAGCATATGCTGTTTTTCGTTCCGTTGCGGCTGCTTCCGCTCTCGTTTACGTCGGTTCGCTGATGCTGAAAGGTATCACCAACCTGAAACTCGACGGCGTTAAGAACTCCGTTCCCGCTTTCCTTACCATCGCGATGATGCCCCTTGCGTACTCCATCACGACCGGTATCGGCTTCGGTATCATTTCCTACGTTCTGATCGACCTTGTCGAATTCATTGTCGGATCCATCAAATACGCTTGCTCCAAGGCGGAAAACAAAGAAAAACCCGTTTGGGATCTTTCGCCCGTCACCATCATCGTATTCGTTCTGTTCCTCGTTTACTTCTTCGTTCCGACCACGTTCTAAGCAGAAGAGATACGAAATTACAAATTTACGGCGCCGCGCAATTTTGCGCGGCGCCGTTTTTTACGTTAACCTGTTTTTCGTGTCAATAAATAGCCGTTTCTCACGTCACCTTAAAATTATTATAGGGTTCCCCTGAAAAATATATGCTGTTTTTCGTTCCGTTTCCGTCGGTTACGCCGCAAAAAAAGCGACGTTTCCGCTGATTGCAAGATAAACGAGATAGGCGTTCAAAACGAAAATCAGGGGGAGAAGTACCACCAGTTTCAGACTGGAAAGGCGGAATTTTTTGATCAGCATAAACAGATAAACGCCCAGCGTTCCGCCGAGAAACGCCGTCAGAAAAATCTTCCCGTCCGAAACCGTCTTGCCGTCTTCCTCTTCGCCCTTTTTTTGAAAATGCATCAGCATCACGCCGTAAAAATTGACGGCGCAAAGATAAACTGCAAGCAGTACGTAGAATATAATCAGCGGCGGCATACATTCCTCCTTTGCCGGCGGGCGGAACCGACCTATAACCGGTCGGGAACCGATTTTATGTACGAACGCCGGTTTCGGGCGGCGGTTTTTTCTTGCTGAATGCCGAAAGACTACCCAAAGTATGCGCCTTTTTCCGGAAAAATAGAAAGAATTCGCAAAAAAAAGATAAAAACAGGTGCAAAATCCGCCGCATTGTGATACAATAAATGCAGAATACTGCGGGAGAATAGAAGTATGAAATGTATGTATTGCGGCTGTACCGAAAGTAAAGTTATCGATTCGCGTTCGACGGACGAGGATTCCAGCATCAGAAGAAGAAGAGAATGTATCGGCTGCGGTCGGCGTTTCACGACTTACGAAACCATCGAAACCACACAGGTTCTGGTGGTCAAAAACGGCGGAAACCGTCAGGCGTTCAATCCCGCGAAAATCAAAAACGGGATCATTCGCGCCTGCGAAAAACGCCCCGTACCGATGGTAAAGATCGACGCCATCGTGGACGACATTCAAAAACAGGTCTATAATAGTCTGGAACAGGAAATTTCCAGTAAAGAGATCGGCGAAATGGTCATGGAACGCTTGAAGGACGTGGACGAAGTGGCGTATATCCGTTTCGCATCGGTCTATCGTCAGTTCAAGGACATTTCCACCTTTATGACAGAAATCGAAAACCTGCTTTCCAAAGAGAAAGACAAAACCAGATAACACGGAGGAAGTCGGGTGAAAGATACCACTTGCGGCGGCGCGTCCGCCGCATTTTTTAAAAGAAGAACTTCCCGTCCGGTCAAAGCGGGAAGGGTCACGATCGGCGGAAACGCTCCCGTTTCTGTGCAATCCATGACGACCTTTCTCGCCTCGGACGTGGAAAATACGGTGCGGCAGATCAACGCGCTTTATGACGCCGGGGCTGAAATTGTCCGCTTTGCCGTGACAAACGAAAAGGACGCGCGCGCCATTCCCGAGATCAAACGGCAGACCAAAGCGGCGCTTGTCGCGGACGTTCAGTTTGACTGGAAACTGGCGGTTCTTTCCGCGGAATGCGGCGTCGACAAAGTGCGCGTCAACCCGGGCAATATCGGCGCGGAGGAGAATATCCGCCGCGTTGCGGAAGCGGTAAAACATTACGGGATTCCCGTCCGCGTGGGCGGAAATACCGGCAGCATCGACAAAGAATATTTGCAAAAATACGGCGTTTCGGCGCAGGCGCTGGGAGAAAGCGTCCTTCGCGACGTTTCCCGGTTTGAAAAATACGGCGTGAACGATATCGTCATTTCTGTCAAAGCCTCGTCCGCGCCCCTGACCGTGGCGGCGTATCGCTACGTCGCGGGAAAGTGCGACTACCCGCTGCACCTCGGCGTGACCGAGGCAGGCACGGAATATCGCGGCGTCGTTAAAAGCAGCGTGGGAATCGGCTCGCTTTTGCTTGACGGAATCGGGGATACGATCCGCGTTTCGCTTTCGGGTGATCCCGTGCGGGAAGTGGTCGCCGCAAACGCGATTTTGGAAAGCGTGGGGCTGAAAACCGACTTTGCCGAAGTGGTCGCCTGCCCGACCTGCGGCAGGTGTATGTGGGACGCGGTTTCCATGGCAAAGCGCGTGGAAGAACTGGTGGCGGACGTGCGCGTTCCCTTAAAAATCGCCGTCATGGGCTGCGTCGTCAACGGTATCGGGGAGTCGCAGGAAGCCGACCTCGGCATCGCCGGGGCAAAGGGCGGCGCCGCACTTTTTTCCAAAGGGAAGGTCATAAAAACCGTCAAACAGGAGGATATCGAGCGCGAATTCCTCGCCCTCGTGAAAGCCGAAGTCGAAAAACGAAAATAAAGCCGGCGGTATAGAACAGGCAGGCCAAAAATAGCTGGGCAAAGGAAAAACCGCCGCCGAAACAAAACGCAAATAATCCGGGCGGAATAGGACAACCCGCCAAAGCGCAAGCCGACTTCTTAATAGTCAAAAATCCGGGCGCAGCAAAGCCTTAAACCCGGGCGCAGCAAAGCCTTAAACCCGGGCGCAGCAAAGCCTTAAACCCGGGCGCATCGGTTTAAATCCGCCGGCGCCATAAAAGCCGCAAAATTCCTGAAAATACCGAAAAAGGAGGGGACGTATGACCGAAACCGAATCGCAACTGATGCAAAAAATCGCACAGGAAGACGAAGATCTGGCGGGATTGCGCCTTTCTTCCATTACGGTGGACGAGCGGCGGAAGTCGGTCAATTTCGCGTTCCTTTCCGAAAAAACGGTAGACGAGGCGGGGCAGGAGAAACTGCTTTCCGTGGTCAACGAGTTCGTACCGGACGCGTTTTTAGGCGTCACCGTCACGGTGGAACGCCGCGTTGCCGATAACGAACTGGTGCGCCACGCCGTCTATACCTATCTCAAAAAAACGCAGAACGCCATCTCCGCGGAACTGACGGAATCGGACGTGACGGCGGACTGCTCCGCCGAAATCAAACGGTATAAAATCGCCGTAACGCCGGCAACCGCCGCCCTTTTGAAAAAAAGCGGCGCGATCGACGACGTAAACGCGCATCTCGCGCGGAATTTCTGCGGCACGTTCTCCGGCACGGTCTCGGTGGAAAAGGAAGACGACCTGCCCGCGGCGCTGCCCGAAAACAATACGGTCAATTTCCGCATCGAAGCGGTTGAACTCCGCTCCTTTTTCGTAAAAGAAGTGGAACCGATCGACGATAAAAACATGCCGCGCACCGCGGTGTATATGGAAGACGCCGCCTTCCCCACGGAAGGGGTGGTTCATGCCGGCAAAATTCTGTCGATCGCCGAAAAAGCGACCAAAAAAGGCAAACCGTTCTTCATTATCGAGTTCACGGACACCACCAAAACGGTGCGCGCGTCTTACTTTTCCAAAAAGACCACGCTGGAAAAAATCCGCACGCTGAAAGAAGGGGACGCGATCATCACGCTGGGCGATTACGAGGAATTCGGCGGCGCTTTGCGCTATACCGCGCAAAAACTCAACCGCTGCGTTTTCCCGCCCGATTTCGTGCCGCTCCCCAAAGAAAAACGCAAGCCCGCGCCCGAATACGTTTTAGTCAAACCGCAGCCGGTCACCGCCGTCCGCCAGAAGGCGCTGTTCGACGCGGAAGAAAAAGTACCGGAATGTTTGCTCGGCAAAACCTTCGTCGTGTTCGACCTGGAAACCACCGGTACCACGCCTTCCATGGACGCCATTACCGAGATCGGCGCGGTCAAAATCGTGGACGGGGTCAAAGTGGACGGCTTTTCCACCTTCGTCAATCCCGAACGCCCCATTCCGCCCGTCATCGTCAGCCTGACCGGTATTACCGATGATATGGTAAAGGACGCCCCCAAATTTTCAGAAGTGGCGGGGGATTTTTACAAGTACGTGGACGGCGCCACGCTGGTCGCGCACAATGCGGAATTCGACTGCGGTTTTATGCGCTTCCACGGCAAGGAAGCGGGGTACGTGTTCGACAACCCCAAAATCGACACCTTAGCCCTCTCGCGCGAGGTGCTGCCCAATCTTTCCAACCACAAACTAAACACCGTCTGCGACTATTTCCACATCGAATTCACCCACCACCGCGCGGTTTACGACGCGGCGGCGACTGCGGAAATGTTTCTGGAACTCGTTAAAATCAAAAAAAGTCTGTAAAGGATTGCGGGGCGCAAGGGTGTTTTTGCCGGCGTTGCCGCTAAGGAAACGGCGTGGCCGCCGGGGAAAGTTTCCGCGCCCCGCGGAAAGCGGAAAAACCCCGTTTTCTTGCGGGAAGTGACGAAAAATCGCGCTTTTTCGTAAAAAAACGCCCGAATAACTGCGGAAAACGCTTGCCAAATCACGCAAAAAGTTGTATACTGTATACGCTTGAATATGTTAGACTGTATTTGAGAGCGGCTTGCCGCTCTCAAATCTTTATGTAGGGGGTTTTTATCTTGAAAATCAAAAAGGGAGAGGAACTGGAAACGCTGGCGAAAAGCGTCGCGGAGCCCTTCGGTTACGAAGTGGTGGAAGTCGCCGTAAAGCAGGGCAAAGACGCTTCGATCACCGTCTGTCTGGACAAAGAAGGCGGCATCGATCTGGACGCCTGCGCCGCCTATCACGAGGCGTTCGACGCCGCGTTGGATAAGGAAGATCCCGAAATCCGTCTTTCGTACGCGCTCAACGTTTCGAGCGCCGGATTGGATCGCCCGTTAAAGACCGAACGCGACTTTCGGCGCGCCTTGGGCGAGTTTGTGGAAGTCAAGTTGTTTTCTCCCGAAAAAGGGAAAAAGTATTACGAAGGCACCCTGACCGCTTTTGACGACGGCACCGTGACGGTGGAAATTTCCGAGGGACAGACCATCCGCCTGCAAAAGACGCAGATCGCAAAGATCAACCGCGGCGTTCTGTTCGACTGAGCAAAACAAAAAGCATTTCCCGCGGGGCGAACCGCGAGCAAAATCGTCGCCGCGAATTCTATAAAGGAGAGTAAACCATGGAAAACAAAGAGTTCTATTCGGCTTTGGACGATCTGGAACAGCAAAAGGGCATCGACCGCCAGATCTTTATCGACGCATTGCAAAACGCGCTGGTGTTCGCTTATAAAAAGCACACGGGCGATCCTTCCAACGTCGTCGTGGAAATGAATCCCGAAGAAAACAGCATTCGCTTCTTCAGCGTCAAGACGGTGGTCGAAGACGTGGAAGACGAAGAAAACGAACTGTGGATCGAAGACGCGCTGGAGGAAGACCCGAACGCCAAAGTGGGCGACGTCATTAAAAAAGAATTCGTCCCCAAGGACTTCGGCAGAATCGCCGCGCAGACAGCAAAGCAAGTCATCATGCAAAAACTGCGTGAAGCCGAACGGGACAACACGCTTTCCGCGTTCTCCGACAAAGAGGGCGAACTGATGACCTGCATCGTCCGCCGCATCGAAAATAAAAACGTTTACGTGGATTTAGGGCAGGGCGAACTGGAAGGCGTAATGCTTCCGCAGGATCAGACCCCGGGCGAAACCTACCGCGTCAACGACAAATTGAAAGTCTTCGTTAAACGCGTGCGCAGCATGGGCAGAAACGCGCAGGTGCTGGTTTCCCGCTCCGCGGCTGGGCTGGTTCGCAAACTGTTTGAAAACGAAGTGCCGGAAATCCGTCAGGGCTACGTCGAAATCAAAGCCGTGGCGAGAGAACCCGGTCAGCGCACCAAAATCGCTATTTATTCGGAAGATTCCCGCATCGATCCGGTCGGCGCGTGCGTCGGAAACAAAGGTTCCCGCGTCAACGCCGTCGTAGCCGAACTGGGCGGAGAGAAAATCGACATTATTTTGTGGAACGAAAACCCGCTGGAATTTATCGCCAAGGCGCTTTCGCCCGCAAGAGTACAAAAGGTTATCATGCTGAGCGAAGAAATGCGCGCCGCACGCGTCGTCGTTGCGGACGACGTTCTGTCGCTTGCGATCGGCAGGGACGGACAAAACGCTCGTCTTGCCGCGCGTCTTACCGGCTGGAAGGTTGACGTCAAGAGCGAATCGTACATCCGCGATCACGAGGAAGAACTCCGCGAAAAGGATCTGGAAAAGTACGGCGTCGACGTAGAAGTCCCCGCCGAGGAAGAAGAGTCCGAATCCGAACAGACCGAGGCGGAAGACGCCGAGTAAGCAAGGAAGGACAGATCCTTCGAAAGAGCAAAAAGAGGTTTCGATATGGCAGAAAAAAAATTGCCGGAACGGATGTGCGTTTGCTGCAGAAAGATGCAGGAAAAGCGCAATCTCGTCCGGGTCGTGCGCACGCCGGAGGGCGGTGCGGAGATCGACCCGACGGGCAAAAAGAACGGCAGAGGCGCGTATCTTTGCAAAGATCCCGCCTGCGTCTCGCGGTTGCTGAAAACAAAACCGCTCGGAAAAATTCTGGGCGTGCCCGTTCCGGAGGAACTTTACCAGAGTTTGCGGGAGGTTCTTCTTGGGTAAGATAGAAAGTTATCTCGGCTTCGCTTTGCGGAAAAAAAGCGTGGTCAAGGGGTTTAACGCGATCTCTTACGAAAAAGGGAAAGCGTGGCTTTTGATATTATGCGAAAGCGCGTCCGAAAACGCGGTAAAAGAGGCAAAAAACCTTTCAAAACGGTTAAACGTTCCGCTTCTTGTCAGCAAAAAACCGCTGGAGGAGTTGGTTCATAAGGAAAATTGCAAGCTCGTTGCAATTACCGACCGCGATCTGGCGCGCGCCATATCGGAACATACAGACGAAAATTTTGCATTCGTTCGGGAGGACACGGAGAATCAGTATGGCAGAAAATAATCAGTTTGAAAACATTAAAGAGATCGGGGAGATCAAAGCCGGCGGAAAACTGCAGGAAACCAAAACGGGGCTTTCCGACCTCAAACGCCGCATGAGCGACGTCCTCAGAAAACTGGACGAAAAAGAAAAAGAATACGCCCGCCTGAAAAAGGAGCGCAAAGAGGCAGAGGAAGCCGAAGCGTCCGCGTCCTTCGACGCTCCCGCGGCGGAAGACTTCCCGGCGGAAGAAAGCGTGCCTGCACCCGCGCCGAAAGCGGCTGCGGAAGAAAAATCCGCAGCGGAAAAATCCGCAAAACCGGCGGAAACCGCGGTTTCCGCGGCGGGAAAATCCGCAGAAAATGCGGAACTCCCCGCGAAAAAGGGGAAAGCCTCCGCAAAGAAAGCGCCCGTAACCGAAAGCGCGGCTGCGGTCGCTCCCGAAGAAAAACCGGCGGAAAAATCCGCGCCCGCGGCAGAGGAGAAATCCGCAAAACCGGCGGAAAAACCTGTCGCCGCCGAAAAAGCAGCCGGACCTGCGGAAGATAAATCTGCCGAAAAGCCCGCAGCCGCAGAAAAGCCCGCAAAACCCGCAGCCGAAAAAGCGGCGGAAGCAGTCCCTGCGGAAAAGACTCCCGCCGCCAAGCCGGACGCCTCTGCGGCGGAAGCGGAAAAACCCGCGGCTCCCAGACGTCCCTCGTTCATCGTGCGCTACGCCGAAGAGGAACGTACCGCCCGTGCCGAAGCGCGCGCGGCGAGAGAAGCCGCCCGTCCCGCCGCTCCCGAACGTCGTCCTTACGGCGAAAGAAAGGAATACGTCCCCGGCGAGCGCCGTCCTTACGGGGAAAGAAAGGAATTCGTTCCCGGCGAACGCCGTCCTTACGGCGACCGTCCGCAAAACGGCGAGCGTCGTCCTTACGGTTCGTCGCCCCGTCCCTTCGGCGCCGGCGCCGCGGCAGGCGGTGCAAGACCTCCCCGTCCCGCACGTCCCATGGGAGGTATGGGCGCTAAAGCGGAATTTGCTCCCGCGCCTAAGGAGACCACCCGCAACTTCGGTCCCGCCAAGAAAAAGGCGGACGGCAAGTCTTACGACGATAAGAAAAATACCGTCAGCAAGCGCACGCTCATTTCGCGCGAACTGACCATCGAAGACTTCGACGATAAAGAGAGCGGCTACCGCAAACTGCGCGTCAAAAAAGCCAAGACCAAACAGGCTGCGCCGCAGATCAAGATCGAAAAAGCCGTCATCAATACGGAAATCATTCCGCTGAAAGTCCTTTCCGAAAAACTGGGCATTACCGCAGTGGAGATTACCAAGCGCCTGTTTAAGGAAGGCATCATCAAAACCATCAACGACACGGTGGATTACGACACCGCGGCGTTCATTGCCGCCGATCTCGGCATCGAACTGACCTTGCAGCTCGACAAGACGGCGGAAGATATCATCAACGAAGTGCATCAGGACGGCGGCGCGGAAGAAAACACCGTCAAACGTCCTCCCGTCATCACCGTTATGGGTCACGTCGATCACGGTAAAACTTCGCTGCTCGACCGCATCCGTCATTCCAACGTGACCGAAGGCGAAGCGGGCGGTATTACCCAGCACATCGGCGCTTATACGGTCAACGTCAAGGGCGAAAGCATCACCTTCCTCGATACGCCGGGACACGAAGCGTTCACCGCCATGCGTATGCGCGGCGCGCAGGTTACCGACATCGCGGTCATCGTTATCGCCGCGGACGACGGCATTATGCCGCAGACCATCGAAGCCATCAACCACGCCAAAGCCGCGGGCGTTTCCATCGTCATCGCGTGCAACAAAATCGATAAACCGGGCGCGAATATCGAACGCGTCAAGCAGGAACTTACCGAACAGGGCATCGTCATCGAAGAATGGGGCGGCGACGTTATGTTCGTCCCCGTTTCCGCCAAGACGGGCGAAGGGGTGGACACCCTGCTCGAAAACCTGCTTCTGCTTGCAGAAGTCAAAGAATTGCGCTGCAATCCCGACCGCAAAGCGCGCGGCGTGATTGTAGAAGCCAAACTGGATAAAGGCAAAGGACCGGTCGCGACCGTCCTCGTACAAAACGGTACGCTCCGCACGGGCGACAACATCGTTGCCGGTACCGTCGTCGGCAGGGTGCGCGCCATGATCGACGACAAGGGCAGAACGGTCAAAGAAGCGGGACCCTCCGCCGCCGTTTCCGTCCTCGGTCTGGAAGAAGTCCCCAACACGGGCGATAACCTTCTTGCCGTAGAAGAAGAAAAACTGACCAAACTGGTTGCGGAAGAACGCCGCAATAAAGAACGCGAAGCGATGATCCACAACGCTTCCAAAGTCACGCTGGAAGACGTCTTTAAGGATAAAGACGACGCTTCGGTCAAGACCCTCAACCTGATCGTCAAAGCCGACGTGCAGGGCTCGGTGGAAGCCGTCAAGCAGTCGCTTCTGAAACTTTCCGGCGACGAAGTCAAAATTTCGGTCATTCACGCGGCGGCTGGCGCCATTACGGAATCGGACGTCATGCTCGCGCAGTCTTCCAAAGCGGTCATCATCGGATTCAACGTGCGTCCGGACAGCAAAGCCAAGGTCATGGCGGAACGCAGCGGCGTAGACGTTCGCCTCTACCGCATCATTTACGAAGCGATCGAGGATATCGAAAAAGCCGTCAAAGGCATGGTTACGCCGAAGTACGAAGATATTCTGGTCGGCAAAGCCGAAGTGCGTAATACCTTCAAGATCACCGGCGTCGGCACGGTTGCCGGCTGCTACGTCATCGAAGGCAAGATGCAGCGCGACGGTAAACTGCGTATTTACCGCAACGACGTCATGATCTGCGAAGGCGCGGTTCGTCAGTTGAAACGCTTCAAAGACGACGTGAAAGAAGTCGCTACCGGCTTTGAATGCGGTATCTCCATCGAAAACTTCAACGATATCAAAAACGACGATATCATCGAGTGCTATATCACCAAAGAACAGCAACAAAAATAATTTGTCCGGGCTTCCGGAAGCAAAGAAGTGCGGCGTTTTTGCCGCACTTCTTGATAAAGCGGGACTTGTTGCCGGCAGGGGAATTCCTCCCCGCGGGGAAAAGGGCGGCTTCGCCCGCCCGCGCAAGATCGAAGCGGGATTTCTGCCGGATCGTACAAGAAGGGACAAATCTCCCGCCACTAAAAAAATTACGGGCGGTGCCGAAAGGAGAATTTTATGGCAAAAGTAAGACTCAGCCAACTGGCACAGGAATACAGAAAGGAAATTGCGGACATCATTTCCTATCACACCAAAGACGACGCGATCACCGGACTTGTCAGCGTTCTTTCCACGGACGTATCGCCCGATCTGAAACACGCGCACGTCTATATCAGTATTTTTCAGCCGGACGAGGAAAAGAAAGCGGCTTGCTTTGCCGCGATCGAACGCAACGCCGGGCATATCCGTCACGAACTTGCCCGCCGCATGACGCAGAGAACGGTTCCCGAACTGCATTTCGTCATGGACACTTCCATGGATTACAGCGAAAAGATTAACCGCATTCTGCACGATATCGGACCCATTCCGCCTGCGGAAGAGGACGAAAAAGAGGATTAACATGGCAACCATCAAAGACATTGCGGACAACCTGCGCCGGGCGAAAACCGTCGCGGTGTTCAGCCATATCCGCCCGGACGGAGATACCGTGGGCGCCGCGCTCGCAGTCAAAGGCGCGCTTACAAAAATGGGGAAGAGCGTTTCTCTGTTTTGCGACGGTAAAGTGCCGGAAAAGTTCGCTTTTGCGGGGGACGTGGGTGCGTTTTCCGATCATATCGACGGGGAATACGACGTGTATTTTGCGGTGGATTGTTCGGACGAGATCCGCATCGGCGCGTTTTCGTACCTGTTTACGGGCAAAAAAAACACGCTGTCGCTCGACCACCACGTTTCCAACACGCGTTTTGCCGCGGTCAACTACGTTTCGGACGTCGCCGCGACCTGCGAACTTTGCTATCGGCTGATTATGGAACTGGATCCCGCGCTTCTCGATAAAGAGATAGCGACGGCGCTGCTCCTCGGCATTTCTACCGACACAGGGCATTTCGCGCATCAGAACGTCACCGCGGACACTCTTTTTATCGCCGGCAAATTGGTAGAAGCGGGCGCGGATATCCACCGCGTTTCGCAGGAAATGTTCAAACGCCAGTCCGTAGAAAGGGCGGCGCTGTATTCTCACGTAATGAGCGGAATGCAGTATTTCCGCGGCGGCAGAATCGCGCTCATATTCACTTCGCTGGAAGCGCTCCGGCTGTATAACGCCACGCCGGATATGACGGAGGGTTTTATCGACTTTCCGCTTTCGGTGGACGGGGTGGAGATCGCGATTTCCGTTTTACAGGTCGGAGCAAAAAGTTTTAAGGTCAGTTTCCGCAGCAAAGGCAAGTCGGACGTCAACCGTCTGGCAGGCGTTTTCGGCGGGGGCGGACACGTGCTTGCTTCCGGCTGCATGCTGAACGGCTATTTCGAAGACGTGGTCGATCGTCTGGTTTTCAACGCCTCCAATTATTTAGAAGACTGACCGGGGAAAAAATTGCCCGTTTTATTGAGGCAGACCGGGGATTTTTCCGGAAGCCCGACCGGGGAAAAGGGTTGTCGCCCATTCAGAAAAAGGGCGGCGGATTTGTGCGCTTAAGAAAATCGGAAAATCTGTTCGATTCGCTTTCGGGCGGGTATCCGGATAATCAAGCCGCACTTTTCGCAATTCTAAAGAAAAAGGCAAACCAAAACCGCTACACAAGAGGATTTATGCAGGGCTTTATCACCGTTATCAAGCCGCAGGGGTGCAATTCGATGCGCGCCGTGGCAAGAGTCAAAAAAATCACGGGACTTTCCGCCGGGCATATGGGGACGCTGGACCCCATGGCTTCCGGCGTTTTGCCGGTCGCGATCGGAAAAGCGACGCGGCTTTTTCCTTATTTTATCGAAAAACAAAAGGTATACGACGCGGAATTTATTTTCGGCGAAGAGCGCGACACGCTGGACGCTACCGGCACGGTCGTAAAAACGACCGACGTCCGCCCGAATCGGGAACAAATTCTGGCGGCGCTTCCCCGTCTTACGGGGGAGATACAACAGGTTCCGCCGCGCTATTCGGCGTGTTTCGTGGACGGCAAACGCGGTTACGCCTTAGCCCGCCGCGGGGTGGAGTTTGAATTGAAACCCAAAACCGTGCGTGTGGATTCCATCGAGTACCTTGGGGAAGAAAACGGCACGCACCGCATCAAAGTCGCCTGCGGCGGCGGGACGTATATCCGCTCGCTCATCCGCGACCTCGGCTACCTGACCGGCAGCCTTGCCACCATGACTGCCCTTTGTAGAACGCAAAGCGGCATTTTCAAAATCGAAGACGGCGTTTTTCTGGACGACCTTTCCGAGGAGAGTATTCTAAGTCATCTGCTCCCGCCGGAAGCGCCCCTTTCATACCCCGTCGTCACATTAAACGAAGCGTTTACCAGACGTATCGTCAACGGGCTGCCCGTCAACCTCGGCAAACCCGACGGCTTTTATACCGTCTTTGGCGAAGGCGGCATTTTAGGCGTGGGCGAGATCGCCGCCACGCGCCTGAAAATCAAAGCATATTTAAAAGAAGACTGACCCGCCGCTGGATTTTTTGAAAGAAGAGTTTTCTGCCGTGCAAAGTTGCCCGTGTTTTTTGCGGGGAAAAACGTATTTGCCGCGGAATTTTTGCAAGCAAAGAAATTTGCCGCGGGGCTTTCGGCAGGCGGATTTTCTGATAAAAGACCGCGCAAAAGTCGCGGATTCCGGAGGGGAAAATGCAGCGCGTTTCGTTCGGACAATCTTATAAAAAAAAGCCGCTCGTCCTTGCGATGGGTCTGTTCGACGCCGTGCACCAAGGACATCGGGCGCTGCTGAAAAAAACGGTGTCGCTTGCAAAGGCGCAAGGGGCAGTGCCCGCGGTGTTTACCCTTTCGGGCTGCAAAGGCGCGCCGCTGTTTACCGAGGAGGAGCGCGCGGCGTTCCTTGCGGAGATCGGGATCGAACTTATGATCGTCGCCCCGTTCGGGGAAGTGCAAACTCTGCCTGGTCGGGAATTTTTAACGCAACTTTTCGGCCGGTTTTCGGTTGCCTTCGCGGTCTGCGGCGAAGATTACCGCTTCGGCAGCGCCGCCGCTTGCGGCGTGCGGGAACTAAAAGAATTTTGCGCTGCCCAAAAAACAGAAGTCGAGATTCTTTCCGCCGTTACCGACAAAAGCGGCGAGAAAATTTCCACCACCCGGGTGAAAAACGCCTTGTCCGCAGGCGATCTTGCCGCAGCGAAAGCCCTTCTCGGGCGAAACTATTCGGTGTCCGGAGCGGTGAGAAGCGGCTATAAAATCGGGCGGACGCTGGGTTTTCCCACCGCAAACATCGACCTTTCCGACCGGTTTTTGCCAAAAGCCGGCGTGTACGCCGTCCGTGCCGTTTTACCGTGTAACGGTGCGGAAAATTTCGGTGGGTCGGAACCCCCCGCCGGCGGTTCTGAAAAAATTACCGCCTCTTGCGGCACCTATTTCGGCATTGCAAATCTCGGCGCGGCGCCTACCGTGGGGCACCAAAGCGTGCTGCTCGAAGTGCATTTCGACGGCTTTTCGGGCAACCTTTACGGAAAAACCGTCACGGTGGAGTTTTTGTCTTTCCTCAGGGAAATCCAGAAGTTTGCAAGCAAGGCAGCCCTTTCTTTGCAACTGGAAAAAGACCTGACCCGCCTCCGCGCGACAGCTGCGGATCTTTCGGAGGAGAAATAAAACGCCGAACAGGGAAACGAGGCGTTGAATTTTCCCGCGCGATTATTGCGACTTTCCGCAAGGGATAAGGAAATTCAACTCCGTAAACCTGCAGTTAAACGGCGCGGACAATATCAGAAAACCGGAATACCTGTTCTACCAAAAAATTAAAACCTTTCAGCGAGGTACTTATGATAAAATTCGGACCCAGCGGCAACTGTTTGAGTTTTTACGCCGCGGGAAACAAATCAACCGAGCAGGCGGCGGCGTTCGTCAAAAATCTCGGGCTTTCGGCATACGAATATTCTTTCGGCAGGGGCATCACGCTCGGCAAGGAAAAAGCCGCCCTGCTGGGCGAAATTTTTACGGACGCGGGCGTGGAAATCAGCGTTCACGCGCCGTATTATATCAATTTTGCAAATCCCGACGACGAAATGGCGCAAAAATCTTACGCCTACGTGTTAAACAGCGCCGAAATGCTGCGCCTTCTGCGCGGCAGTCGCGTGGTATTTCACCCCGCAACGCAGGGCAAAATGAGCCGGGAAGAAGCGGTCGCCCTCACCGAAAAACGCCTCGTTACCCTTGCTTCTCTCATTAAGGAAGCGGGTTACGGCGACCTCTTTTTCTGTCCGGAAACCATGGGAAAATCGGCGCAGATCGGCACGATAGAGGAGATCGTCCGCTTTTGCAAGATCGACGAAATTTATCTGCCCTGCGTGGATTTCGGACACGTCAACGCGCGCGAACAGGGCAGTCTGAAGACCGAGGAGGACTATCTTTCCCGCCTGAATTACATGATCAACGAGCTGGGTTACGAGCGCATGAAGCATTTCCACGTGCACTTCAGTAAAATCATGTACGGACCCAAAGGGGAGATCAAGCACCTCACGTTTGCGGACGAAAAATACGGACCGGAGTTTGCTCCGCTTGCCGCCGCCCTCAAAAAACTCAGGCTGGAACCCGTCGTGATCTCCGAATCGGACGGAATGCAGGCGGAAGAAGCAAAAATTATGCAGGATATTTACGTCGGGGATTGACAAACCTCCGCAAGATGTGGTAAACTAATACATATATTGCTGTTTCTGCGTCCGTTTTACGGCGTCGCCGCAAACTTCCGGCGCGTTCCACCGTCCGCCGGCGCGGAAACCATCGAGGCAAGACTATGACCAATGCAGAATTTTTAGCACAAAAAGGGGCAGAAGCCTTTCTTTCCACCGACGAAAAAACCATGTGGTATTTCACGCGGTTCGTCAGTTCGTACGGGTATCTGGTTCTGCTTCCCGAAAAAACGTTGTTTCTGACCGATTTGCGCTATAAAGAGGGCGCGGAAAAGAAACTTTCGCCCAAGGGCATCGAAGTAAAAGTAATTTCGCCCAAAAACGCCATCGAAACCCTTTCTTCCGTCCTTGCGGGCGCAAAAAAAGTAGGCTATCAGGCGGACGCCATCACCGTGCAGGACTTCCGCGCGCTGGAACCGCTTGAAAAAGAATGGATCGATTTTTCGGACGAAGTGTACGAAACCGAATCGGTCAAGACGGCGGAGGAGATCGCGCTCATTCAAAAAGCGTGCAAAATCACCGAAAAAACCTATCTCGACATTCTGTCGTATTTTAAAGAGGGCGTGACCGAACTCGAGGTTGCAAACGAGATGGAGTACCGCATGAAAAAAGCGGGCGCTACCGGTCTTGCGTTTGAAACCATCGTGGCGTTCGGCAAAAACGCCGCCGTTCCGCACCACGTGCCGGACAACACCAGACTGAAAGAGGGCATGGCGATCCTGATGGACTTCGGCTGTTCCTATCAGGGGTATTGCTCGGATATGACC
>CAKQSI010000021.1 GCA_934272745.1 uncultured Clostridia bacterium
CTACGAGCGGCGTTTAACGCCGCATAAATCGGTTTATCACCGCAAAAATAGTTAGGGATGGCGGATGGAATCCCTAAGGGAAAGGAATGTTCATCAGGGGATAAAGAAAGAAACTTTCATTAAAGGAAAGCGCGCCCGCGGCAAAATGCCGCGGGCGCGCTTTTTATAAACGCTGCAGTAAATGGGTTTCCCATTACGGCAGGGCGGAACTTGTGATCCGGAAAGCGGATGGGCAACAGTCAAATTTTGTTATGGAATTGTGCGCGAACAATGCGTTGTAAGGTTGTTTCAAGCAGGCAGCCGGCGCGAGGAAACCTCGCGCCGGCTGTCTGCTTGATGGTTGCTGTAGGTCGGCGTGCTTTTCGATGGCGATGCTATTGTTATCGGCAGACGCGCTACGATCTCCGAAGGAAAAGCAGCCGTTTTTATGTCGCGGGCGGACAATCGCCCGTCATGGTTCGTTTTTGCGGAAACCGATTGCTAAAACGTCGTTCTGCCGAGCAGGTAGTCTACGGAAACGTCAAAATAATCGGCAAGTTTCACCAGATTTTCCAGACTCGGCTCGGCAGAACCGTTCTCGTACCGGATGTAAGAGGGCTGCGCCATATGCAGGTATTCTGCAATCTGGCGTTGCGTCTTTTTGTTTAACTTTCGCTGTTCGATCAGTCTTTCTTGAAAAATCTTCATAAAATCTCCCTTTTTTATTGACAAGTATAGCGAATTGCTATATAATGCTGATAAAATATAGCAATATGCTATCAATAATAAAGGAGTAAAAGTATGGGACTGTTCAACAAGGTGGAGATGAATTATACGGGCAAAGTGGGGTCCGTGTCCGGATTCCCTGCAAGCGGAATTCCGACAAGTGGTTTTTCAACGGGACGGGAAAAGAATATAAAATCCTGAAAGCATTGATGGGCGGCAGGCACAAAAAGCCCACGGATATGTTCTATTTCGGGTTTCAGCCGACGAACGATGAGTCGGAAGGGAGTTATACGAGCGGCTATACCGCAACGAGTACGGGCGGCGGACAGTATAGCGTAAAGGCAAATCGCACGCATTTTGGCGACGCGATCGCGCTAAAGTGGTGATCGGCACGGATGAAAAGGTTGCCAAAGATAAAAAATCCAACGTAAACAAGTGGCTGCGCGCGGTAAGCAAGCCCGCAAGAGGGTTTTGGTATCATATTTTCGGGCTTCTCACCACGCCGATTATCATCGGATTTTTCATGCTCGGTTCGGCGATCTACCGCGATTATCTGAACGTCGTCAGAAAGTCCTGCGTCAAAAAAGCAAAAAAGACCTATAAAATGTGCGAAGAGGTCGTCGTTTTTTAATCGCTAATATTGGAAAACGCCCACCGCAAACGTTGCGGTGGGCGTTTTTGCGTAATTTTTTACCGTATTTTCAGTGCTTTCGTCCGGCGGTGGCTGATGAGCCAAGGCTTCTTTGGGGCGGTTTTGGACTTAAAAATTATTTTGCTACAACCTGCCGAAGCGGTTTTGTCTTAGTGAGTTTTCGGAACGCATAGGATTTTACGCGATTAAAGTATGCTGCCCAAATGGCGTGCGCGCAAGACTTGCCTCTTAGAAGATTTCACGAAACTCAAAGCGGTGCCGCCTGAACGCGCTGAAAAAATTTACTCCTTAGCAGTCTTCACACGACCCAAAGAGATATCGTCCGTGGTGCGGGACTGTAAAATTTTGATGGGGTGGGGTTTGACTTCAAACCGATAATCCTCCCCGCGGGAGGAGATGCGGTCGGTAATGACCGTGTGGCTGGGCGCTTTCTGCGCCTGCCCAAGGTATTTTTTCTGATAGCGGAAGAAGTCCGCTTTGTCGGGCAGTTCCGAAAGTTCGGCGTAAGACTCCCTGTCGGCGGTCATGGTTACGGTTTTCAGCACGCCGCGGACGTAATCGACGTGCGGGCGCAGCGCCAGCGGTCGCGGAAAGGAGAAATCCTTGCCCAGCACTTCTTCCGGTTCCTTGCCGGCATATTTTTTAAGAAGCCGGATCGCCGCGGCAAGGTGGGCGCGTTCCATTTCATAAAACCGCGCGAACAGTTTGCGGATCTCGGGATCCTTTTCCTCTTCGGCTGCGGAATAATACAGATAGCACTCGGTGTATTCGTGCTCCACCAGATTTTCAAACCAGCCGGCGGTGGGGTCGATCAGGCTGCCGTAGTGCGTGACGTGCTGTTCCTCGATCATGCCGATTTCGGTGAACAATTCCCTGCCGCGCTGAGCGGGATAAAGCGCCGCGACGTTCATATAATAGTTCATCGTCTGCTGCTCCGCCGCCGTGATGATGGAGATATGCAGTCTGGTTTCCGGTGCCGCCGCCTTATAATCGGTGGGGTATTTGACGTCGTCCGCGGGATAGCGCGGGTGGGCAACCGTGGGTCTTCCCGGCATAATTTCGGTATAACTACCGACTAAGCGTTCCGCGCGCACGCCGGCGTCCATTTCCAGTAGGTCGGCGTAACGGTACAGGTGGTCGAAGTCTTCTAAAAGGGCAAAATCCAGCGCCTGCTTGACGTATTCGTCTTTTTCGCGCAGGGCGAGTTCCGCCGTCAGGTCTACGGCAAGCTGTTCGTACGAAATGGTGGTTTCCAGTTGGGTTTCCGAAACCGGCTTTAACATGGAAAGCGCCTTTAACTGCTGCTGTTCGCCGCGGCGGATTTCGGCAAGCGTGCGGCGGACTTCCTGATTGTCGCAAAAGCGGTGGAACCGGTGCCCGAACCAGACCGCTTCGTACTCGGCGCCGCAAAGAAGAATCAGCCGGGTTTTGGTGTAGGGATCCACCTCGTTTTTGTCGTACGGGCGGGGAAACAGGTCGGCAAGGCTTAAATAGGTCTTGTCTAAAGGGAGTGCTTTTTCGTCTGTCGGATTCATAATTTACCTCCGTTTTGTTTTGGTTTTTATTTGATTTGCGTTTGTTGAAGCGGCTTGTATAATTAGGTCCGGCGCGCTGCTTCCGGTGCGGATAAACGGCTGTCGATACGGGGGAAACGCCGTGTATTGCCGCTTATTATTCCGGTGTGCGCCCGCGTGCGCGGAAGGGCAAAGCGGTTTTGCCCGGAATTCTTTGCACGGAAAATGGTTGCCCTTTGCGGGCGATTTTATGCGCTGCGGCGGAATTTTTTATTTTGCCGCTCCGTTTTTCTTTTTGTTGTTTCGGCGCGCCTTGTTTTTTCTGGTTTTATTTTCCGGCTTGTTCTTTGTTTCTGTGCTTTTGTTTTTTGCCGCCCGATCAAAACCGCACCGCCGTTTCCCGTCCGTGTGAAATCGTTTTTCCGAACGGTTTGCATAAAATAATGCATAAACGTGCCGTATACACTTAATTATATGCAGAAACAAGAATTTTTCTAAAAATATTTGAATAAATATGCGTAAAACAGTTGACATTTCGTTTTTGCCGCGCTATAATACGCCTATCCTTTGGCGAAAGAAGGGGAGCCGGCAGATTTTTAAGCCCGGATTTCAGCCTTCCGCCTTGCGGAAAAAACCACAAATCGTTATTATTTTGAAGGAGAGAGTGTGTTATGAAAAAGTTTTTGAAAGGCGCGGTCGCGGTTCTTGCCGCGGTCATCGGAGTGGCGACGTTTGCCGGCTGCGGCAGCGCGAAAACCAAAATCGGTTCCCAGTCGGGGACGACGGGCTTCTATTACGTCGCCGGCAACGCGGACATGAAATTCCCCGGATATTCCAACATCGAAAGCGTGGGTTACGATAACGCCGGTCTTGCCGTAAAGGCGATGGAAAACGGCGGCGTGGATTACGTTGTGGTGGACAGTGAAGTGGGAAAGAGCATTGCCAAAACCAATCCGAACGTCAAAGTCGTCGACATTGCGTTGACCACCGAAGTTTATGCGTTCGGCGTGGATAAAAATCAGCCGGAATTGCTGACTAAAGTCAACGCCTTTCTTGCCAAGATCAAGGCGGACGGCACGCTGAATGCGATTTACGAAAAATACGCTTCGGTTTCGTCGGATGACGACGGCAATACGACGGGCGATTCGGACGCCATTCAGGGCATCGCTTCCGCGAAGAAAGACGCCGCAAAAGCCGATCGGCAACTGGTCGTTGCGACGAACGCCGCGTTCGCTCCGTACGAATACGTCAAAGGCGATAAGTTTGCGGGCATCGATATGGAAATTGCCAAGCTGCTTGCGGACGAACTGGGCATGGAACTGGTCATCGAAGATATGGATTTCGACGCGGTTGTAACTTCGGTCGGCAAAAACAACGTGGACCTTGCGATGGCAGGCTTGACCGTGACCGCTTCGAGAGAGCAGTCCGTGACCTTCTCCGACGCGTATTACGAGGGCGCCTATCAGGTGCTTTTAGTGAAAAAGGACAACACGGAATTCGACGCCTGCAAGACCAAGGAAGACGTAGAGGCTATTCTTAAAAACAAATAAGGCGTTCCGAACGAAAAACAAATAAGTTATTCTGAAAATAAGGAGAACCGCTTTGGGGTACACAACTGTTTATACGGGCGGACTTAAGTCGTCGTGGGAATTGTTTATCAGGCAATTCGCGGAAAACAACGGATATAAAACCGTGCTCCGCGGACTTGCCGCCACGGCGGAGATCGCAACTTTCGGCTTGATTATCGGCGTCCTGATCGGGACGCTGATTGCCGTTGTCAAGGTTTCGCCCAAATATAAAAGACTGCCGCGGGTTCTGTCGAGAATTGCCGACGTTTACGTCGGCTTTTTCCGCGGAACGCCGATGACCGTGCAGCTTTTGATCGGGTACTACGTTCTGCTGCCGGCGCTGAAACTGCCCATCGACGGCGTGTTCGTCGCCGTCATTATTTTCGGCATGAACAGCGGCGCTTACGTTTCCGAAATCATGCGCGCCGGGATCCAGTCGGTGGACGTCGGGCAGCTGGAAGCCGGACGGGCGCTCGGACTGTCGTTCTGGCGGGCGATGAGCAAAATCGTGCTGCCGCAGTCGGTTAAAAACATTCTGCCTACTCTCGGCAACGAATTTATTACGCTGATCAAGGACACTTCCATCGTCAGCTTTATCGCCGTGACCGACCTCACGAAAGCCTTTCGCCAGATCGGCGACGCAAATTACGAATACGTTGTGCCGTATCTGATGTTGGCGGCGATCTATATCGTGCTGGTCGCGCTCATCACCGTGCTTGTCCGCGTCTTGGAAAGGAGGTTGAAGAAAGTTGACAGATCCGCAAACGATTGATAAAAACGAGACTGCCGCTTCTGCGGCTCCAAAGCAAGGGGAAGTGCTGCTTTCCGTGCGCGGGCTGAAAAAATCGTTTGGCTCGCACGAAGTATTGAAGGGCGTCGATCTCGACGTCCGCCAAGGGGAAGTCATTGCCGTCATCGGTCCGTCCGGCTGCGGCAAGTCTACTTTCCTCCGCTGCATCAACTGTATGGAAGACCCCACGGGCGGTTCGATTCTTTTCGAGGGGGAAGATCTGGCAGACATGCGGGTGGACATCAACCTGCACCGGCAAAAGATCGGCATGGTGTTTCAGCAGTTCAATCTGTTCAACAATCTCACCGTGCTGAAAAACCTGACCATGGCACCGCTGGAGATCGCAAAACAGAAGCGGAAAGCCGTTCGCCGCAAGAATATGTTCCTGAAAATGCGCAACGTATTCAAAAAATCGGGGCATAAGTTACCGTTGTTGCCTCCGGAACCGAGCAGAGAACAGACCGAAAAAGAAGTGACCGAGCGCGCCTATCGCCTTCTCGATACGGTGGGATTAAAGGACAAGGCGGACGCCTATCCGTCCACCCTTTCGGGCGGACAGAAGCAGCGGATCGCCATCGTCCGTGCGCTTGCCATGGAGCCCAAGGTGCTGCTTTTCGACGAGCCGACCAGCGCGCTCGACCCCGAAATGGTAAAGGAAGTGCTTGCCGTCATGACCCGCCTTGCAAAAGAAGGCATGACCATGGTGGTGGTTACGCACGAAATGGGGTTTGCGCGGGAAGTTGCCACCCGCGTGCTGTTTTTAAGCGACGGCGGGGTGGTGGAAGACGCGCCCCCTGCGGAGTTTTTCGGGAATCCCAAAAGCGACCGCCTGAAAGAATTTTTGTCCAAAGTGCTGTAAAGCAGAGGTTGAATCGGTAAGGGCGGTCATGCCGCCCGCGCTGCAGCGTATCGCTCGGTTTGCCGGGCGGCGGGCACCGGAAGAGGGGTCCGTCTGCGCCGCTGAAAGGCGCGTGTACTTCCGGGATCGGCTGGGACGGAAGCGAGTTTTGCTTGCGCCGCTTCCGTTTTATGGCAACGGACTTTTATTTGTTAAATGAGAGATTTTTATAAAGCGCCGCGTTTTTCTCTTGAAAAAACGCGGCGCTTCTGCTACAATACTATGGGACGAAACCTTGGGGTGGCTTTTCCGACGGAAAAGTCGTGCGGTTGCCGGAAATGCGGCGTGCGTTCCGCTTGCCGGGCGCTGCCGAGGGTTGGATTCGCGTGTTTTTCGTCCCGAAAGAAGAAAGGAGCGTTACATTATGGATAAAAAATTAGTAGACAGAATCAACGCTTTGGCGAAAAAGGCAAAGACCGAGGGGCTTACCAAAGAGGAAGAGGCGGAGCGCGACGCTCTGCGCAAGACCTATCTGGAAGAGTTCCGCAAAGGCTTCATTCAGACTTTGGAACATACCTACGTGGAAACGCCCGACGGGGTAAGAACGCCGCTGAAGTCCGCGATTGCGGAAGAGCGCGAAGAGGAGAAGATCGAGAAAGAAGAAGCTGCCGAAAAGGCGACCGAAAACGGAGAATCTTCCTCCAAGCCCTGCTGACTTCGGACAGGGAAAGAGGCGTAAATCGGCAAAACCGGAAAAAGCGTAAATCGGCAAAACCCGGGCGGAAGATTCTTTTGCCGGCGGCGAAAAGGAGTATTATGCGACTCAGACGAAAAAAACATCTGGAAGACCGCGTCAGCGCGTCTTCCGCCTTTTTAATCAACCGAAAAACGAACGGCGTTTGCGTGCGGAACGGCAGCGTAAGCGACGACTTTGATCCGGCGTTTTTGGATAAGGACGGGTTTCTGGACTTTTGCGCGATCTTCGGCAACGACAATCCGGTGTTTCTTGAGATCGGCTGCGGCAAGGGCGCGTTTTCGCTTGCCTATGCCGAAAAATATCCGCAGCGCAACCTGCTGGCGGTGGAAAAAATCACCAACGTTCTGGTGGCGGCTCTCGAGAATGCGGAAAAAAGACGGGCGCAGGGCATAGCGTTGCAAAATCTTCGCTACTATGACGGCGGGGCGGAATTTCTGGCGCAAAAGATCAAAAAGGGGAGTATCGGCGGAATTTTGCTGAATTTTTCCTGTCCCTATCCGAAAAACACCTACGAAAATCGCCGTCTGACTTCGCCGCGCTTTTTGGAAATTTACCAGAACGTTCTCGAAAACGGGGGCACGGTGGAGCAAAAAACGGACAATCGTCCTTTTTTCGACTACTCTTTGCGGCAGTTTGCGGCAAAGGGGTTTGAACCGATTTCGGTCAACTTTGACCTTTACGCTTCTCTCCCGCAAGACAACGTCGAAACCGAATACGAGCGCGTCAAGCGGCTGAGTTATCCCATTTGCCGCACGGTGCAGCGCTCCCCCGGGGCGGCCAATGCGGCGGAAAAGTGCCGGGCGTATATCGCGCAGCATTTGCCGCACACCGTGCGCGCTCCGCACGGAGTTTTGCCAAAACCTTTTACCGTTCCGTGCGAAAGCGGCGGTTTCAACAATTTTTATTACTGGGACACCTATTTTACGAACCTTGCGCTGTATTCTACGGGAAACGCCGCGCAGGCGAAAAACAATCTGGACGATTTTGCGGCGGAAATCCGGCAGTTTGGGTTTATCCCCAACGCCGATCACCTGATGGGCCGCAGTCAGCCCCCGCTGTTTGCGCGCGCGGTGTACGATTATTATCTCGTAACGCGCGATAAGCGCGCCGTGGCGGAACTTTTCCCCGCCCTGAAGCAGGAACTGGCATTTTGGGAAAACCGCAGAAAGCCTTCCGGCTGCTACGGCTGGGGCGGCGGAAACGAAGGGGAGGAATTGCTTGCGTTCAACGCCTACGTTTGCGACCGTCTGCACGTAAAACAGGCGGGGAGTGTATCGGAAAAGTACGCGCAAGCCAAGGGATTTATGGCGATTGCGGAAAGCGGCTGGGACTTTAATTACCGTTTCGGCAAGGACTTCCGCGGGGCGGATTTTGCCGCGGCCGATCTCACTTCGCTGCTATATGACGCGTATAAAAAGGCGGCTTTTTTAGCAAAAGAAACGGGCGGCGAGGCGTATGCCGCGTTTGCGGAAGAAAAGGCGGAAAAGATCCGCGCCGCGCTGGCTTTGCTTCTTTCCCCGGACGGGGTATATCTGGATCGGGACGAAAAAACAGGACGATTTTCCGATCTTTTCACGGCGGCGAGTCTGTATCCGTACGCGTTCGGCGCGGCGGAAGCGGAGCCGGGAAAGGTGTTCAGACTGCTCGATCGGCTGTTGCAGCCTGCCGGCATTTCCGTGGGCGAACCGCGGGAAGCGAACGACTATCTGCAATGGGATTTCCCCATGATGTGGGCGCCGACGACGTATTTCCTTTATCTTGCCGCAAAAAATACCGAAAATTACCAGAAAGCGGCGGAAATTTCCAACAAATATCGCACCACGGTGGAAAATTGTTTTGTCGCCACCGGGCAGCTTTGGGAAAAATACGACGCCGTGACCGGGCTTCCCGGGGGCGGGGTGGAATACGACACGCCGCCCATGCTGGGCTGGACGGCGGGGGTCTATCTTTGGCTTGCGGAAGACGCGGAAAACCTCAAAACCGCCGCGCGGGAATGGCGCAAAAACCGTACTGCGGAGCGCCGCGCCCGGCAAGAAGCGGAGAAAGCGAGATAAGTGCCCGCTCGTGTATTGAACTTTGCGCCCGCTTGGGCGGTAGATATTTGCATTTAATTTGTTTTGATAAGCCGTACGCGCTGCGCCCCGTGGAGAGCGCGGAAAAAGAAGAATAAACTTTGCGCCCGCTTGGGCGGTAGATATTTGCGTTTAATTTGTTTTGATAAGCCGTACGCGCTGCGCCTGCTTGGGTAAAATAGAAAACGAAATAAATAAAAGGTGCCGGATTTTGCTGAGCGTGCAGCGTTTTCCGGCACTATTATTATGAAATATATAAATTTGCGGCAGCCTTCCTTTCGGCGGGCTGCCGTTTTATGTTAAAATATAAAAATCCCGTTTTAATTTCCCGCGCGCCTTTCGGCGGTTGCCTTTTTATGTGGCTGAATACACAAAAATTCCGCCTTGGATTTCCTTCGCGCTTTCCGGACGGCCTTTTGTGCCTTTGGATCATTGAGGCGTGGTTTGGCGCTGCAGGCGCAAAAAGCGGTTTTGCAAATCGTTGCAACATAAGCCGGCGTTACGAAAACAACCGGTATTCTTGTAAAAAGGGCGAAATCTATACCGTAAACCCGGCTGCATTGCAATAGCCGTTCATACCGTAAACAGCCGTTCCGGCTTTTGGGTTTCCGGGTCAAAGCAAAGCAAAAAATAGCCGTCGTAACCCGGGGACGGAACGGGGAGATAGGCGCAAAATTCGCTGAGATCCTCGGGCGGGCGGTCGCCGTCCCTTGCGGGCGTGCCGTAACAAAGCAGGCGGACGCTTGCAAGCGGCAGAACCTCTAAATCTTCCTTTTTTAAAGTGGAACGCGTGGCGATGATACCGGCAATCGCCGGCTTTCCGCTTTCCGAAAACCGCACGAAAAGGGCGGACGGAACCGCGCGCGTCAGCGGAAACTCTTCCGGGTTCTGTCTTAAAAGGGCGTATAATTCGGGCTGCGCCGCGGAAAAAAGAACGGGTTGCGGCGGGACGGTTTCGTCCGCGGGAAGAAGTTCTTTTGCCGCGTCGTCCTTGGCTTCGGTCTGCTCTTGCCGCAGGACGTCTTCAGGGGAAAGAACGGGTGCGTTATCTCCCGCAAACGCTGCTTCTCTTGCGGGCGGCACCTCCGCATTCTCGCCGGAAACATCTCCGAAAAAAGGCATCGCAACCGTTGCGGTGTTTGAATTCGATACATTGTTATTGTAATTTTGTGGGTATCCGCCCTTTGCGCTTGCCGTGGTTCCGGCTTGCCCGGCAGGGGGAAAACCGGCTATTTCCGTGTGGGACTTGCTCCCTGCGCAAGATACAGCATCTGCATTTTTTTCGCCTGATAAAGGCGGGTCTTTCTGCGCTTTTGCATCGTGCGCTGCAAGGTCAGCGTTTTCATTTTCATCAGTTTTAAGTGGGTTTGCTGCATAAGGCTCCTTCAGATAATAATTTTCGGTGGCGATGGCTTCGTCCTCGTAAGAGGTCGGGGAAGGGTTTTGCCGGGCGGGGCGAAGCGCTTCTTTTTTCAGGTTTTCAAAGGAAAAGGAGGCTTTGCCGGCGCTGCCGCAGGCGATAAAAACCGTGCGGTTTTCTGCGGTAAAATACAGCGCGGCAGAAAGCCCTTCCTCCATAAAAACATCGTTCGGCAGTCGCGTTTCCCGCAAGGGGAAAGGGAGGGCAAGCGGTTTTTTTCCTGCAAGAATCAGCCGGTAGCTTCCTTCCGAAAGGGGGGCGAGGTTGGTGACGGAGGGTTTGACGGTGGTTTCCCCGCCCAGTTTTTCCACGGTCAGCCCAAGGCGAAGGGGTGCACCGTCGGTGGTGAACCCCGGCGTTTTTTCGCTGAAAAGCAGAATGCGTTTCAAATAATATCCGTTCATTTTCTCCTCCTTATCGGGTGCGGCAGACGGGTGACGGGCTGCGGCGCGAATTTCCGAAAATGCGCCGACGCCTGACTTTTCGGCTTTGGGCGACGCTTGACCTTTGCGGGTTTTGCGGCGCCGGAAATAGTGCCGGCGCGCGGCGTTTCGGTGCAAAAAGCCGGTCTCCGTCCTTTTATTGTATCAGAAAGGTTCCCGAAACATTCCGGATAAAAGAAAGAATCCTGCCGCATTTCGTCGGATTTTTCGCGGAAAACAAAACTATTGCGGGCGTGGCGGCGTTTTGTGCCGGCGGCGAGGCTGCCTCCCGGCGGAAGGCGGGAAGGCTGCGCTGCCCAAAGGAAGGCTGCGTTGCCCAAAAGTAGGCAGTGCCTTCCAGCGGGGCTGCGCTGTCCAAAGAAAGGCAACACTGTCTAAAAGCAGGCAGCGCTTCCAAAGAAGGTTGTACTGTCCAAAGGGGCGCTACACGAAGAAAGGCTGCACCGTCCAAAGGAGGCAGTACGGCACAGCAAGAAGGCTGCGCTGCCCGGGAGAAAAGGCGGTTTCGTATTGACAACGCTGCGGTTTTGTGCTATAGTTGTCATCGGTATTTTATTTGGCGGAGGAGAAAAAATTGGAAAAGAAGACTTGCGTGATTTGCGGAAAGTACAGCGGGAAGTATCCTCTTTGCTTTGAACATATGCAGATGAAAAATGCGGGGAAGGTCGTAAAGTGTTCTTCTTGCGGAAAATGGCATTATAGCGACATGCCTTGCGATTGCCAGAAAAAGAGTGAGGGGCAGGAAGAAAAAGAGGACAAATACGCCGGTTTGCCTACGAAGGGGTATGAAAAGTGCCTTTCCTGCGGGGCAGAAACGAACGGATATGCTTTTTGTCATAATTGCTGGAAAAAATACACGCGTGAGGAAATGCTTGCAATTCTGAAAAAAGAAACCAAAGAAGATTCCCGAGTGCAGGCGGCAGAGGGGGAGCCTTGCCGCGCCGAACGAAATGAACTGCACGGCGCCGGGGACGGCAAGAGGGAAGAAGAATTCCGGACGGAAAACACGCAGATTGTGATCGATAGCGGAAATCGTTCCAAATGCATTACTTGTGGGAAAAAGACGGACGGTTTGTTGTTTTGTCCGTTCTGCTACCAGAAGTATAAAAATAAAGAGTTGCTGTTTAAAATCACGAATTGCACCAACGTGGAACTTTTGGACGATTCTTACGAGGGCAGATATACCTGTAAGGACGGGCACGTAGTAAAAAGCAAATCTGAACGGGATATCGACAATTATTTGTTTGAACACGGAATTTCGCACGCCTACGAAAAAGAGTTGCCTTATGGTGCGACGGAAAAGGAAATTCTTCATCCAGACTTCTTTTTACCGAATTATCTGGGCAAGAATAAGCACGTTTATCTGGAACATTGGGGTTATAACGAAAATAATCTACAGTATACGAAGACGAAAAAATTCAAGATGCCGATTTACAGAGATTTGGGCGTGACCCTTATTTGTACTTACGAAAAGTCCGATTCCGGGAAAATCGACTCGGTTCTCGACCGTAAACTGAACGAAAAATTTATCAAAGAAAATCAGATCAATTA
The DNA here is from genome assembly GCA_934272745.1 of uncultured Clostridia bacterium. Lineage (GTDB taxonomy): Bacteria > Bacillota > Clostridia > Christensenellales > Borkfalkiaceae > SIG402. The sequence continues at coordinate 12,311 of CAKQSI010000021.1, forward strand.
CGAAGAGTGATTTGCGGCGTGACTTTTATAAGTCGCAGTAAGTTTAACAAAATGCACTTGCCGGGCGAAAGGGAAAATTTCCGCATGCCCGGCAATTTTTACGCTTTGCCGTTGGGAAGGGGTTCGGGAAACGGGACCTTCTTTTTTTGGGGAAGGCGGGGTCGCCGGTTCGTAGTTTCTTCGTCTTGAAAATGGAAAAAATAAAAACGTTATGCGTTATCCCGGAAGCGCGGCTTGATTTTCCCCGCATAAATCCCCGCAAAACGGTACGGTTTTTGCAGATTTTTTTGAAACGCTTTACATTTTGCCGCGCGTGTGATATGATATGTGCGTACCGAATACAATAATTTTGGTCAAAGTCGACTTTTGCGACGTAAATAAGTCCGCGTTTACCACCGGCAGACAAAGCCCTTTTTCGGCGGCTTTCCTGGGGAGTCGAAAAAGCGCGGGCATCAAAAAACGCAAACGTCAAAAAATCGGTTCTATCAGTAATTCAAAAGGAGAAAATAACCATGGCACTGTTTCTGAAACTCGTTGAATGGAAAGACGATTCCAAAGACACGTTAGTCTATCGCTATCCGGTGGACGGCAAACAGATCAATAACAAGAGCCGCCTGACCGTAAGAGAGTCGCAGGCTGCGGTGTTCGTTCATAAAGGCGAAATCGCCGACGTGTTCCTGCCCGGTCAGTACGATTTAAAGACCGAAATCCTCCCCATTTTAAGCAGACTTGCGGGGTGGAAATACGGCTTCCAGACGCCGATCACGGTAGACATCTATTTTGTCAACACCCGTCAGTTTACCAACATTCGCTGGGGCACGCAGAACCCCATTTTAATGCGCGATCCCGAATTCGGCAGCATCCGCGTGCGCGGCTACGGCGCGTTCGCGTTCCGCGTTAAGGATCCCGGCGTATTTTTGAAAGAACTGTTCGGCACCGCGGCTTCGTACAAAACCGACGACATTGCCGATTATCTTAAGACCATCGTGCTTTCCGGTATTACCGACGCCATCGGCGAAAGTAAGATTTCCGCGCTCGACCTCGCGGGGAACACGCTGGAATTCAACGAAATTTCCAAGTCCAAAGTGCAGGAAAAATTCGAGGAAATGGGTCTTTCCCTCGTCAACCTGTTCATCGAAAATATGTCCGTTCCGGCGGAAGTCGAGAAGGCGTTCGACGAACGCAGCAAACTGGGCATTCTGGGCGACAAGACGGACGTTATGATGAAGATTTCCGCTGCCGAAGCGATGAAGTCCGCCGCCGCCAATCCCGGTATGGGCGGCGCGATGATGGGCGCCGGCGTCGGCATGGGCGCGGGGCTCAATATGGGCGCCGTGATGGCGGAAGCGATGAAGCCCTCCGCCGCCCCCGCAAAGGAAGAAGGGGGTGCGGTCTGCCCCTCCTGCGGACATAAAGTCAAAGCGGGAGCGAAATTCTGTCCCGAATGCGGCAAGTCCATGCAGCAACCCAAAGCGGCGTGTCCGTTCTGCGGCGCGCAGGTTTCCGCAAACGCGAAATTCTGCCCCGAATGCGGGAAAAAGTTGGGAGAAGCCGCTTGCCCCAAGTGCGGCGCGAAAGTCAAAGCGGGTGCGAAATTCTGCCCCGAATGCGGCGAAAAACTGTAATAAGTTCGACGTGCGGCAAAACCCGTAATTAAAACCGGTTTGATGCTGCCGGGCGGATAAAACCGGAGCAAATGAAACCGGTTTGATGATGCCGGGCAGATAAAAAACGGCGGGACGTGGGGAAGTGTGGCTTTCCCGCGCCTGCCGAATAGGCTTCCTGATTTTTTGGCGCCTGCCGGAAGCGGACTTTCCGATTTTTCGGACGCGCTGCCGGGAAACGATATGATATCATCGTACGGAAACGGACGAATACGGACAGGATTTCCGCTTTTGCGGGGAAAGTAGTTTTTTGTTTTCCTCGCCGGCTAAAAATAATTTTTCGGGATAGGGGCAAAGTCCTTTTGCTACGCTCGTTTTGCCGGCGGCTGTCCGGTGGGGCTACGGGCTTTTGCTTGGGCGGATTGCGGGTTTACCCGGCATATTTTGGACAAAAACAGGACAAGATAAAGACAAAGGGCGCACTGCCCGAAGGAGTAAATATTATGAAAATTACTGCAGATACCACGATTATGGAAGCGGTTCAGAAGAATCCCGACGCCGGCGAAATTCTGATGAATTTCGGCATGCATTGCTTAGGCTGCGCGATGGCGCACGGTGAAACGGTGGGCGAAGCCGCCGAAGTCCACGGCATCGATCTCGACGCGATGCTGACCGCGCTGAACGAGGGAATGGAAGACTAAGTTCGCCTTTTGCCGGCTGCGGACGGGCGATATTCGTTCGTCTGAGGGAAAGAACGTCTGCGCGCCTTGCTGAAAGAGGGTGCGCGCCTTGTCTGAGGCGATTGCATTGTGAAATCCGCTGTGTAATGCGGCGACGGAGAGCCTTATAGGGTCCCCGCCGGACATCGGTGCAAGGCTTCAACCTTATAAAAACGACGTTTTGCCCGGACGGGGAACCCCTTGCCCGGGCGCGTTTGTGCTTCCCGATTGAAGGATCGGGACGCATCGCATTTCTCGAAAAACAGAAAAGTTATCGTATCCGGCTGCGTTTTTCCTGCGGGAACGACAAAAGTCTGAAGGTGATTTCCGGCAAAAAGCGGGCAATTCAAACTCCGGACGTCCCGAAGCGGAAGTTTCCCGGCGGAGAAAACCCGGAGAAAACCCGGGCGCGTTGAGGGAATGCTCGGGAAAACAGGAGATGACCCGGAGAGAGAAGATCTTGAAAACCGGGGGAGACGAGAGTCGGAAGAATACCATGGAAAAGCCGGGGAAACCCGGAAAGCCCCGTAGATACCGGGAAGAAAAGAGGGATCGTATGGATCAGGACAATACATACCGCAACCCTGCGGAAGAAGAGAAAAGGGAAATCGACACCAAACTTACCAAATGTCCTCGCTGCGGCGCGAATATGGAATTCGACCCCCAAACGCAGGGGTTAAGATGTCCTTATTGCCAGACGCTGCAAAGCCTGCCGCAGGATCTGAAGACGGCGGAGATCGATCTTGAAGAAGCGTTCCGCTCGGGCGAAAAGTGGGAAGAGGACGCCACGGTTTTCGAATGTAAAAACTGCAGCGCCAAAGTGGTGCTGGAAAAGGGCGAAACGGCAAAGCGCTGCCCCTTCTGCGGGGCGGGGAATATCGTTCCGTCCGAAGAAATGGCGGGCGTAAAACCCAACGGGGTGCTGCCTTTCCGCCTGACGGCGAAAGAGGGCGCCGTCGCTGCCGGCAAGTGGGCGAAGAAGCGTTTGTTTGCGCCCCGCCGGTTCCGCAAAAAACTTTCTCCGGAAAACGTCGCGGGGGTGTACTCGCCCTGCTTCACGTTTGACAGCTGCACCTCTTCTACCTATCAGGGGCAGCTCGGCAAACATTATACGGTGACGGTGACCGATTCCAAGGGGCGCACGCATACCGAAACGCGCACCCGCTATTTTTCGGTCAGCGGCTCGCTCGAAAAGGGGTTTGACGATATTCTGGTCAATGCGGGGAGCAGGATCGACGACAAGATGATGTCGAAGCTGCGCCCGTTCGATACCAATAACGGCTTGGCGTACCGTCCGGAGTTTTTGTCCGGATTTATGGCGAACCATTACGACCGCCCGGTGACCGAGATGTGGAACGAAGCCAAAAGCCGCATGGACAGCGAGATTAAACGCGCCATTGTGGCGCAATACGACGCGGACGTGGTTTCTTACCTCAACGTCTCCACCAAGCACGAACGTGTAACGTACAAATACGTGCTGCTGCCCGTATACGTGGGCAATTTCAATTATAAAAAGAAAGCATACAACTTTTTCGTCAACGGCATTTCCGGAAAAACCGCGGGGAAAGCGCCCGTTTCGCCTATCAAGGTGGCGATTACCGCCGTGTTCGGCATTGCGGCGCTGCTGCTGCTTGCCTGGCTGATTATGAGGGTGTAGCCGCGCTTCGGCGGAAGTGTTTGCGGCTGTTTGCCGCGCGGCGGCAGGTTGCGGAACGCGCACTCGCCACGGGGAACCGGCGACGGATCGTGCAGGTTCTTTGATAAAGGGCAGAGAAAACTAGAGATGCGGAAAGGTGTGCGGGCGGCGCCTTGTAACGGCGCCGCCCGCACACCCCTTTTATTATTAGCCCGCACACCCACGGCGCCGCCCGCACACCCCTTTTATTATTAGCCCGCACACCCACGGCGCCGCCCGCACACCCCTTTTATTATTATATTTATATTAAGGTTTATATAATGTGCCGCCCGCACACCCTTTTTATTATTATATTTATAGTCGCGTGCGCGTATTGTGCTCGTTGTCCTTAGTCGCCGGGCGAATGGGGCGGGCGATTGCCGCTGCCCCGAAGCATTATAGGGGGCTTGTCAAAAGGCGCCTGTCCGCAAAAATGTTTCCGAAAGAGGAAAAATCTTTTCGCCACGCCGCGGCATGGGCGAAAAAACACAAAAACGCTTCCCAAAAAGTAAAAAATCTTTTCGCCGCGCCGCGGAATGGGCGAAAAAAATCAAAAAATTCTTCCGCTTTGCGGTGCGCATAGCGAAAAATCGCTTCTGTTTTCGGCGGGGGTTCCAAAAAAATTTTTCCGTCTTGCGGCGGGCAGGGAAGGAAATCCCTACATCTTGTGGTTTTTGCCGTAAATTCCCGAAAGCAGAGCAAAAAGCGCAGAAAAATCGAAAAAAACGAGAAAAATTGCTTAAAATCGTTTGACTTTTATTGACGATTGCCTTATACTATACAGGCTGTGTAATTATGGGTTGAGATAGAAAGTTACTTAATGTCTGCTTCGGACAAGATAATTTCTATTGACAAGTGTGGGGGTTCGACCCCTGCGACTAACATACGGATAAACGGTTTAAGACCATTCACAGCGCACAGTGTGAGTGGTTTTATTTTTGAGTTTACCGGGACACACACGGCAAAGTTGACAGAGATGTTAGTATAAAACGGAGGACAGAAAAGATTATGTCGAGTCAGAAAATCAGAATCAAACTTGCAGCTTACGATCACGATCTCGTAGACGCAGCGGCGGCGAAAATCGTCGAAACCATGCAGAAAGCGGGCGCTAAAATCAGCGGTCCCATTCCTCTTCCCACCGAAAAGGAAATCGTAACCATTCTGCGTTCGCCCCACAAATATAAGGACAGCCGCGAACAGTTTGAAATCCGCACCCACAAAAGACTGATCGATATCTATTCGCCCAACGCGAAGATCCTGGACAGCATCCATCTTCCCGCAGGCGTCGATATCAAAATCAAATTATAAAAAATTTTTCAGGAGGATGAACTTTATCTATGAATAAAGCAATCATTGCTAGAAAGTTAGGCATGACGCAGGTTTTTTCCCCGGAGGGAAAAGTAATTCCGGTCACGGTAGTCGAAGCGGGTCCTTGCCCGGTCGTACAGATCAAAACGCTGGAGAGAGACGGTTACACAGCAGTAAAATTAGGTTTCTCCGAAGTGGAAGAAAAGTACGTCAACAAGCCCGACCTCGGACAGTTCAAAAAAGCGGGTGTGAAACCGCAGAAGTATCTCAAAGAATTCAGAGGCGAAGCGGACGGCGTGGAAGTCGGCAGCGTCGTCACGGTGGAAACCTTCGCGGAAGGCGATAAGGTGGACGTTTCCGGTCTTACCCGCGGCCGCGGTTTTACCGGCGTCATTCAGAGATGGAATCAGCACAGACTGAAGGAAACGCACGGTGTCGGCCCCGTACACAGAGAGGTCGGTTCCATGGGCGCGAACAGCTCCCCTTCCAGAGTCTTCAAGCATAAGAACATGCCCGGACAGTACGGTCACGAAATGGTCACCATCCAGAATCTGGAGATCGTTCGGGTGGACGCGGCGAGAAACGCGCTTTTGATCAAGGGTGCGATCCCCGGCCCCAAAGGCAGCGTCGTCACCATCACCGCTACGGTGAAATAAGGGCTAAGGAGCGTACGAAACAATGGCTAAAATCAACGTATATCATATGGACGGCACCGTAAAGGAAGAGATGGAACTTTCCGACATCTTCTCTACGGAATATAACGAAGCGGTCATTCACCAGGCAGTCGTTCAGCGTCTTGCGAACGAACGTCAGGGCACGAAAAGCACGCTGACGAGAAGCGAAGTCCGCGGCGGCGGTATCAAACCCTGGAGACAGAAAGGTACCGGCAGAGCCCGTCAGGGTTCCATCCGCGCTCCGCAGTGGATCAAAGGCGGCGTCGTCTTCGCGCCGAAGTCGAGAGATTTCAGCAAGAAGATGAATATCACCGCAAAACGCGTCGCGCTTTTCTCCGCGCTTTCCAAGAAAGTTACGGACAACGAGATCATCGTTCTCGACGATCTGACCGTGACCGGAAAGACCAAAGAAATGGCGAAACTGCTTGCCACCTTCAAAATGGATAAAAAGACCCTGCTCGTCATGGCGGACGGCAACGACCTCGTCAGAAGAGCGGCTGCAAACATCAATACGCTTTCCACGCTTCCCGTGGAACAGCTGAATACCTACGACGTCGTGAAAAACGAAAAGATTCTTACGACGAAGGCGGTCATCGAGAAACTCACGGAGGTTTACGGAGAATAATGAACGCGCAGGAAATTATCGTAAAGCCGCTCCTTTCCGAAAAGAGCTATGCCGGCATCGCGAACAAAGTCTACACGTTCCAGGTCGCGACCAAGGCGAATAAGACCGAGATCAAAAACGCGGTAGAAGAACTGTTCGAAGTTCAGGTCGAAAACGTCCGTACTTCGAGAGTGCACGGCAAGATGAAGAGAATGGGTGCTCATCAGGGCATGACCTCTTCCTACAAAAAAGCCGTCGTTACCTTAAAGAAAGACAGCAAGGCGATCGCCTTCTTCGATTCGCTGTCCTAATCGGAGGAACAAAGAGCAATGGGAATTAAGAGATATAAACCGACTTCGGCTGCCCGCCGTTTCATGTCGGTCAGCACTTACGAAGAAATCACGACCACGACGCCTTGCCGCGCCCTTCTCGAAGATCAGAGAAAATCCGGCGGCAGAAACTCGTACGGCAGAATCACCGTTCGCCACATCGGCGGCGGCAACAAGAGAAAATACCGCGTTATCGACTTCAAGAGAGATAAAGACGGTATTCCCGCAACGGTCAAAACCATCGAATACGACCCCAACAGAAGCGCAAACATCGCGCTGGTCGTTTATGCGGACGGCGCAAGACGCTATATTCTGGCTCCTGTCGGTCTTTCCGTCGGCGACAAGCTGCTTTCCGGTAAAGACGCAGACATCAAGACGGGCAACGCGCTCGCGCTGGAAGACATCCCCGTCGGTACCGTCGTTCACAACATCGAACTGCAGCCCGGCAAAGGCGGACAGATCGCGAGAGCCGCGGGTATTTCCGCACAGCTCATGGCAAAAGAAGGCGCTTACGCAACGCTGAGAATGCCTTCCGGCGAAATGCGCTATGTCCCCGTTCGCTGCAAAGCGACCATCGGTCAGGTCGGCAACCTCGATCACGAAATCGTTCGTATCGGTAAAGCCGGTAAAACCAGACACATGGGCATTCGTCCTACGGTCAGAGGTTCGGTTATGAACCCGTGCGATCACCCGCACGGCGGCGGCGAAGGCAGAGCGCCTATCGGTCGTCCCGGTCCCGTAACCCCGTGGGGCAAGCCTGCTTTGGGTTATAAGACCAGAAAGCATAAGAACAAGAGCAATAAACTCATCATCAAGAGAGTGAATTAACGAAGGAGGCTATTATGAGCAGAAGTGTTAAAAAAGGCCCGTACGTCGAAGCGAAACTCTTGAAGAGAATCGAAGAACTCAACGCGGCTAACGATAAAAAAGTTTTGAAAACCTGGTCCAGAGCCTCCACGATCTTCCCGCAGATGGTCGGACACACGATCGCCGTTTACGACGGAAGAAAGCACGTCCCCGTGTACGTAACGGAAGACATGGTCGGCTGCAAACTGGGCGAATTCGCCCCGACCAGAACCTTCAAGGGCCACGCCGGCGATAAGACGACGGGCGCCAGATAAGGAGAAACATCATGGCTAAAAGAATGAAAGAAAAAGCGGCAAAAATCGCCGCAACGAAAGACAGAAGACCGCGCGCGGTTGCGAAATATATCCGGATGTCTCCTTATAAAGTACGCATCGTTCTGGATCTGATCCGCAACAAGAGTTACAACGAAGCGGTTGCCATTCTGGAAAACATTCCGCAGGTCGCTGCGGAACCCATTCTGAAAGCGCTCCAGAGTGCGGGCGCCAACGCGGAACACAACCTCCACATGAACAAGGCAGACTTAAAGGTCGCCGCGTGCTATGCGGATCAGGGCCCGACGGCAAAACGCATTCAGCCGATGTCGAAAGGCAGAGCGTATCACATTCTCAAACGTTCGAGCCACATCACCGTCGTGCTCGACGCCGCTAAGTAAGGAGGACAGTATGGGACAGAAAGTTAATCCGCACGGATTAAGAGTCGGAGTAATCAAACCCTGGGATACCCAGTGGTATGCCGGCAAAAAGGAATTTGCCGCCAACCTGAAAGAAGACTACGTTATCAGAACCTATCTGAAAAAAACGTACTACGGCGCAGCCATCTCCAAGATCCTGATCGAAAGAGCGGCGCAGAGAATCGTGGTGACCCTGTACACCGCGCGTCCCGGCGTTCTGATCGGCAAAGCGGGCAGCGAAATCGAAGTGATGAAGAAAAACCTCGCCAAGGTTACCCACGGCAAGGCGATCGTCGTCAACATTATGGAAGTCAAGAAGCCGGACGCCGACGCGCAACTCGTTGCGGAATCGGTTGCGGCTCAACTCGAAAAGCGCGTATCCTTCAGAAGAGCGATGAAACAGTCCATCGGCCGTTCCATGCGTTCGGGCATCAAGGGTATGAAGATCATGGTCAGCGGCAGACTGGACGGCGCGGAAATCGCGAGAACCGAACAGTATCACGAAGGATCCATTCCTCTGCAGACCCTGCGCGCGGACATCGATTACGGTTTTGCCGAAGCGCACACCACGTTCGGCGTAATCGGTATCAAGGTCTGGATTTATAAAGGCGAAATTCTCGGCGCAAAGAGAAGAGCCGAAGGAGGCGTTGAATAATCATGTTAATGCCGAAGAGAGTAAAAAGAAGAAGAGTACACCGCGGCAGAATGACCGGTGCCGCTCATAAAGGCAATAAAATCGCATACGGCGAATACGGTCTGGTAGCGTTGGAACCCGCCTGGGTCAAATCCAACCAGATCGAAGCTGCCCGTATCGCAATGACCCGTTTCATCAAGCGCGGCGGTCAGGTATGGATCGACGTGTTCCCCCACAAACCCGTAACCAAAAAGCCCGCCGAAGTCCGTATGGGTAGCGGTAAAGGCTCCGTGGAATTCTGGGTTGCCGTGGTCAAACCGGGCAGAGTTCTCTTTGAAATGGCGGGCGTTGACGAAGCGACCGCAAGAGAAGCGATGCGTCTTGCCGGCAACAAACTTCCCATCAAGACGAAGTTCGTCAAGAAGGAACAAACCGAAGAGGCGGTGAAAGCAGATGAAAATTAAAGAAATCAAAGATATGAGCGACGCTGAACTCAAGGTCAAACTCACCGATTTGCAGAAGGAACTTTTTCAACTTCGTTTCAATCACGCAACCGGACAACTCGCTAATCCCGCGTCGCTTGCGACCTGCAAAAAGGACATCGCGAGAGTCAAGACCGTTCTCCGCGAAAGAGAACTGAAAGCGTAACCGGAGGACAGTACGATGGAAAGAAATTTAAGAAAAGAAAGAGTCGGACTGGTCGTTTCCGACAAAATGGATAAAACCGTCGTGGTCGCGATCGAAGAAAAGAGCAAACATCCTCTTTACAAAAAGACGATCACCAAGACCAACCGTTTCAAGGCGCACGACGAAGAAAACCAGTGCGGCGTCGGCGATAAAGTCCGCATCGTAGAATGCAGAAAACTCAGCGCCGACAAATGCTGGAGAGTTGCCGAGATTATCGAAAAGGCAAGATAAGGACGATAAGGAGATAAGTGCCATATGATACAACCACAAACGAGATTGAAAGCGGCCGATAACTCGGGCGCAAAAGAAATCATGTGCATCAGAGTCCTGGGCGGTTCCTTCAGAAGAACGGGTAACATCGGCGACGTGATCGTGGCAAGCGTGAAATCGGCTACCCCCGGCGGCGCCGTGAAAAAGGGCGACGTCGTGAAGGCGGTCATCGTCAGAACGAGCAAAGGAATCAGAAGACCGGACGGAACGTATATCAAATTCGACGACAACGCGGCGGTTATCATCGATAACCAGAAACAGCCGAGAGGCACCCGTATCTTTGGACCGATCGCACGCGAACTGAGAGATAAAGACTACATGAGAATCATCTCTCTCGCTCCGGAAGTTTTATAAGGAGAAGGGCAATGATAGCTAAAATCAAGAAAAACGATACCGTAAAAGTCATCGCCGGCGAAGACGCGGGAAAGACCGGTAAGGTTCTTACCGTAAATCGCGAAAAGAACGTCGCTACGGTGGACGGCATCAATATTCAGAAAAAACACAGAAAAGCAAGAAACGCGCAGGAAACCAGCCGCATCGAAAATATACTGGGTCCCGTCGATCTTTCCAACCTGATGGTCGTTTGCCCCACCTGCGGCAAAGCGACGAGAGTGGGCGTAAAAGTCGTTCTGGACGAGAACGGCAAGGAAAAGAAAGTGCGTATCTGCAAACATAAGGACGAAGCCGGCAACGTGTGCGGCGCCCTTTTGGACAAGGCAGAAGTCAAAGCCGCGAAAAAGACCGCGAAAAAAGCGACCAAGAAAGCGGACGACGAAGCCGCTCCCAAAAAGACGACCAGAAAGACCACGAAGAAAGCCGAAGGCGAAGCTCCCGTAAAAGAAGCCAAAAAGGCGCCCCGTAAAACGGCGAAAAAAGCCGCTGACGAAGGCAAGGCTGAATAAGGAAGAGAGGGACTGAAAAATGGCAGAAAACACGAACAGAGTGCAGGAAGCATATAAAAAGGAAGTCGTTCCTTATCTTATGAAGCACTTCGGCTACACCAACGTCAATCAGGTGCCGAAGTTGGTCAAAATCGTCATCAACACGGGTCTCGGCGACATTAAAGACAACGCGAAAAGCGTTCAGGTCGCGCAGAACGAACTGGCGCTCATTTCCGGACAGAAGCCCGTTATGACGCAGGCAACCAAAGCCGTCGCAAACTTCAAAATCCGTGCGGGACAGACCGTCGGTATGAAAGTTACGCTGCGCGGCAAAAGAATGTACGAATTCTTCGATAAATTCGTAGCCATCGCGCTGCCCCGCGTCCGCGACTTCAAGGGCGTTCCCCAGAAGTCGTTCGACGGCAGAGGCAACTATGCGCTGGGTATCAAAGAACAGTTGATCTTCCCCGAAATCTCTTACGATCAGGTGGAAAAGATCAGAGGTTACGATATCTGCTTCGTCACCACCGCAAACACCGACGAAGAAGCGCGCGAACTGTTAAAGGCGCTCGGTATGCCCTTCAAAGCGTAAGGAGAAGAATCATGGCTAAAAAATCGATGATCAATAAACAGCAGAGAACGCCGAAGTTCTCTACGAGAGCTTACACGAGATGCAGCATCTGCGGAAGACCGCACGCGGTTCTCCGTAAATACGGGATCTGCCGTATCTGCTTCAGGAATTTGGCTTACAAGGGTCAGATTCCCGGCGTGAAGAAAGCAAGCTGGTAAAAGGAGGAACAGAACTGTGACGGATCCTATTGCAGATATGCTCACGCGGATCAGAAACGCGTTGGTATCGAAACACGATACGGTCGAAGTACCGGCATCCAAAATGAAAAAAGCAATCGCGGATATCCTGCTCCAGGAAGGTTATATCAACGGAGTGGAATTCCAGGAAGAGGGCGTTCAGGGAAAACTTCTGATTACCCTGAAATACGGACCCAAGAAAGAAAAGGTCATTTACGGACTGAAGAGAATCAGCAAACCCGGTCTTCGCGTATACACCAACTGCGACGAAATTCCCAGCGTGCACGGCGGACTCGGAATCGCAATCCTTTCCACGTCCAAAGGCATTATGACCGGCAAGCAGGCGAAAGCCGCTAACTGCGGCGGCGAAGTGCTCGCCTACGTTTGGTAAGGAGGTAAGAGATGTCCAGAATCGGCAGAGAACCGGTACACATCCCGGCAGGCGTTACCGTCGAAATGAAGGATAACGTCATGATCGTCAAAGGAAGTCTCGGCACGTTGACGCAGGTCGTTGACCCCGTCATCACCCTTACGGTTGAAAATAACGTTGCGCACTTCACGAGAGCAAACGAAGAAAAGGCCACCAAGGCGAAGCACGGCTTATACAGAGCGCTGCTGCAGAACATGGTAAACGGCGTTTCCAAAGGTTACGAGAAAGGTCTTGTGATCGCCGGCGTCGGTTATAAAGTGCAGAAACAGGGCGCGAACGTGGTTATGAACATCGGCTTCAGCCACCCTGTGGAATATAAGGCAGTGGAAGGCATCACTCTGGAATGCCCCTCGCAGACCGAGATCACCGTCAAAGGCATCAGCAAAGAGCTGGTCGGTCAGGTCGCTGCGAACATTCGCGCAATCCGCAAACCCGAACCCTACCACGGATACGGAATCCACTACAAGGACGAAGTGATCCAGCGGAAGGAAGGTAAGACCGCAGGTAAATAAAGGAGCGTAAAAAATGATTGCTAAGATTGATAAAAACGCAGACAGAAAGAAAAGACACCTGCGCGTCAGAAATAAAATCAGCGGCACTGCGGAAATGCCCAGACTTTGCGTTTACAGAAGTCTGAACAACATCTACTGCCAGATTATCGACGACGTGAAGGGTGTGACCCTCGCCTCCTGCTCCACCAAGGAAAAGGCTGTCGCGGCGGAAATCGCAGACAAGACCAAGACGGAAGCGGCGAAAGTCGTGGGTGCCGCAGTCGCTAAAAAGGCGCTGGAAAAAGGCATCACCGCCGTGGTATTCGACAGAGGCGGTTACCTCTATACCGGACGCGTGCAGGCGCTTGCGGACGGTGCGAGAGAAGCCGGACTGAAATTCTGAGGGAGGACGTTAAGATGGCAAGAGATAATAGACCCGCCAGAGATAAAAAGCAAGAAGACGACGGGCTGATCAAGAAGACGATCCAGATCAACCGCGTTACGAAGACGGTCAAAGGCGGACGTAATATGCGCTTCGCGGCGCTCGTCATCGTCGGCGACGGCAACGGCAAGGTCGGGCTCGGCATGGGCAAGTCTAAGGAAGTTCCCGAAGCGATCGATAAAGCCACCGCGCAGGCAAAACGCAACATGTTCAAGGTTGCGATGAACGGCACCACCATTCCGCACCCCGAAAAGGGCGTGTTCGGCAGAGGTTCCGTTCTGATGATGCCGGCTGAAGAAGGTACCGGCGTTATCGCGGGCGGCCCCGTCCGTGCGGTTATGGAAGCATGCGGTATCAAAGATATCCGTACCAAATCCCACGGAACCAACAACAAGATCAACTGCGTCAAGGCGACGATCGCGGGTCTGAAAGAACTGAGAACCGCAGAACAGGTCGCAGCGCTTCGCGGCAAGACCGTAGAAGAAATTCTGGGCTGACGGAGGAGTTTACGATGGAAAACAAAATCAAAGTAACGCTCGTAAGAAGCCCGTATAACTACGACAAAAAGCAGCAAGCGATCATTTACGCACTGGGACTGCACAAGATTCGTCAGGTCAAGATCCACGAAGCGAACGCCTGCATCATGGGAATGATCGCCAAGGTTTCGCACCTCGTCAAGGTCGAGAACGTATAAGGAGAGTAAATATGAGACTTCATACGATACAACCTGCTGTGGGCAGCGCCAAGGAAAGCAAAAGACTGGGCAGAGGCATCGGCTCGGGACTTGGCAAAACCAGCGGTAAAGGTCATAAAGGTCAGTGGGCAAGAAGCGGCGGCGGCGTACGTCCGGGATTTGAAGGCGGTCAGATGCCTTTGACCCGTAAACTGCCCAAACACGGTTTCAACAACCACTTCAGAAAGGTTTACGCAGTCGTCAACGTAGAAACGCTCAACGGATTCGAAGCCGGCACGACCGTCAACTACGACATTCTGATGGACGCGGGACTTATCAAACGCATTCGTAACAACGCGGGACTCAAAGTCCTCGGCAACGGCGAACTTTCCGTCGCCCTGACCGTCGAAGCAAGCAAGTTCTCCGAAAGTGCAAAAGCCGCTATCGAAAAAGCGGGCGGAACCGTCGTAGTCAAGTGACTATACGGGTGATAAGCGGAGGTAAACATGTTTGAGACGTTAAAGAATGCATTCAAAGTCAAGGAACTGCGCAAGAAGATTTTCATCACGCTCGCGCTGATTTTGGTCTACAGAATCGGATGCTTTATTCCCGTCCCGGGAATTGACGGCGAAGTGCTGAAAAACAACCTCAGCGGGTACACCTTCTTCGGCGTTATGAGCGCCATTACGGGCGGATCGCTTTCCAACGGTACGCTGTTCGCAATGGGTATCGGACCGTATATCAACGCTTCCATTATCATTCAACTTCTTACCGTTGCAATCCCCAGTCTGGAAAGCATGAGTAAGCAGGGCGAAGAAGGCAGAAAAAAACTTGCTAAAATCACCCGTTACACCGCGCTCGTTCTCGCGATCGGGCAGGCGCTCGGAATTCTTCTGAACTTCGGCGACAACGGTGCAATCAACTTCGGCGTGTTCGGAGATACCAAAGGGACCAGATGGCTCACTTATCTCTACATGACCATCGTCTACACCGCAGGCGCGTCCCTTACCATGTGGATCGGCGAACGCATCACCGACTACGGCGTCAGCAACGGTATTTCCATGCTGATCTTCGTCGGTATTCTTTCCACCGCCGGTACCGCGATCCTCAATCAGATTATTCTGATTCCTTCCAACAGTACGGCTATCTGGACGCTGATCGCGTTCCTCCTCGTCGTAATCGTCATCTTCTTCTGCATCGTCTACGTGGACATGGCGGAAAGAAGAGTGCCCGTACAGTATGCAAAACAGATCAAGGGCAGAAAGATGTACGGCGGACAGAATACGGTCATTCCGATCCGTATCAACGCCAACGGCGTTATGCCGCTCATCTTCGCGTTCTCGATCCTGAGTTTCCCCGATCTTATCATGAGCATGTTCTGGCCGAACAGTTCCGCACGGATCTGGTGGCAGGGACACATGGGCGTCGGTACCGTCTGGTATTCCATCGTGCTTGCGTTGCTCATTCTGGGTTTCGCGTACTTCTATGCGGCGATTCAGTTCAATCCCGACGATATTTCCAAGAGCATTCAGCAGAACGGCGGCTTCATTCCCGGCATTCGTCCCGGCAAGCCGACCGCGGAACATTTGAGAAGAATCAACAACCGTATCACGCTGTTCGGCGCGATTTTCCTGGCGATTCTCGCTCTCGTGCCCACGCTGATCTTCACTGCGGTCGCAGGAACGGGTTCGTCCCTTATCAACGCGTTCTCCGCTACCGGTATGCTCATCATCGTATCCGTCGCGCTGGAATTCGACAAACAACTCCAGTCGCAGATCATGATGAAGAATTATAAGGGCTTCCTGAAATAATGAATATCATCTTATTAGGACCTCCGGGTGCCGGCAAAGGCACCCAGGCGGTCAGAATTGCCGAAAAATATGCCATTCCGCACATCTCGACGGGGGATATTTTCCGGAAAAACATCAAGGAACAGACGCCTATCGGCGTCGTAGCCAAATCCTATATCGACAAAGGGCAACTGGTTCCGGACGAAGTCGTGATCGAAATCGTCCGCCAGCGCCTTCTGGAAGAGGATTGCAAAAACGGCTATCTTCTGGACGGATTCCCCCGCACCGTGCCGCAGGCGGAAGCACTCAGCGGCTTCACCACGGTCGATACGGTTTTGAATCTCGACATTGATCTGGGACTTTTGATGAAACGTCTTACCGGAAGAAGAGTTTGCTCCTCTTGCGGGGAATCCTATCACGTTTCCTTCATCGGCGACGCGAAGACCTGCAAAAAGTGCAACGGAGAACTCATTCAGCGCGCAGACGACAACGAAGAAACGGTCAACAACCGTCTGACCGCGTACACCAAACAGACCGCCCCGCTCATTTCCTATTATAAGGAAAAAGGCATTCTGAAAAACGTTGCCGCGGCGGGCAAGATCGACGAGGTGTTCGACGAAATCGTTAAAACGCTCGGCTGACGCAAAAGGGGTCCGACATGACGAAAGACCAACCGATAGAGGTCGGAGACGTCGTTTTCAGTAAATGCGGACACGACGGCGGGAAATATTACGTCGTAGTGAAAGCGGACGAAAACGAGGGCTTTTATATGATCGCCGACGGAAAGGCGCGCAAAGTCGCCCGACCCAAGCGCAAAAAAGGCAAGCACCTGCTTTTTTCCGGAAAGATCGCGGGATACGCGGAACGGGAAAAAACGCTGGGCGTTTCCGATCCTTATCTTGCCCTTATGCTTCGCCCCTATAACGACAAACTCAAATAGTTGGAGGAAAGATTGTGTCCAAGGATGATGTAATCGAAGCGGAAGGCGTCATCGTCGAAGCCTTACCCAATGCGAAATTCATCGTGAAACTCTCAAACGGTCATCAGATCACGGCGTATATCTCGGGAAAACTGAGATTGCATTATATCAAGATCATTCCCGGCGACAGCGTGAAGATCGAGATGAGTCCGTACGATCTGACCAAAGGCCGTATCATCTGGCGAAGCAAAGCCTAACCGAAAAATAACGGAGGAACTAAAAATGAAAGTAAGACCGTCTGTAAAGCCTATGTGCGATAAATGCAAGGTCATCAAGAGAGAAGGTAAAGTCATGGTGATCTGCAGCAAAAACAAAAACCATAAGCAAAGACAAGGCTAAACCCAAATACAACGTTTCCGTCGCCGCGACGCCGGACATTCCACCGGGCGCGGAACGGAGGTCAACATACAAAAAGACAACCGAAAAATAACGGAGGTGTAAACTAAATGGCACGTATTGCCGGTGTAGATTTACCGAGAGAAAAAAGAGTAGAAGTCGGTATCACCTATATTTACGGGATCGGACTTCCTACCGCCAAAAAGATCATGCAAGTGACCGGCGTAAATCCGGACACCAGAGTCAAGGATCTGTCCGAAAGCGACGTTTCCAAACTCAGAGAATATATCGAACATCATTTGACCGTGGAAGGCGAACTTCGCAGCGAAGTCAGCCTGAACATCAAGCGGCTGATGGAAATCAACTGCTACCGCGGCGTCCGTCACAGAAAGGGACTCCCCGTCAGAGGACAGAGTTCCAAGAGAAACGCGAGAACCAGAAAGGGACCGCGTCGTACCGTTGCCAAGAAGAAGACGGCGTCCAAGTAAGCAGGAGGAAGCATTATGGCAGTTAAAACAGTTGCGAAAAAAAGGAAAGAGAGCAAGAACATCGACAGAGGTCAGGTGCATATTCAGTCCTCCTTCAATAACACTCTGGTCACCATTACCGATATGAACGGCAACGTGATCAGCTGGTCTTCGGCAGGCGCCCTGAAATTCAAGGGTTCCAGAAAAAGCACGCCGTTCGCCGCGCAGTCCGCAGCGGAAGACGCCGCGAAGAAGGCGATGGAACACGGCTTAAGATCGGTCGAAGTTTACGTAAAGGGCCCCGGCGCCGGCAGAGAATCCGCGATCCGCGCGCTCGCTACCGTCGGTCTTACCGTTACGCTGATTCAGGACGTTTCGCCCATTCCGCACAACGGATGCCGCCCGCCGAAACGCCGCAGAATTTAAGGAGGAATTGACATATGGCAAGATATACCGAATCCAAATGCCGCCTGTGCAGACGCGAAGGCGGAAAGCTCTTCTTGAAGGGCGACAAATGCTATAAAAATTCCTGCCCGTTCGAAAAAAGACCGGTAGCTCCCGGTCAGCACGGCACGGGAAGAAAGAAGGTTTCCGAATACGGACTTCAGCTTCGTGAAAAACAGAAGACCAAGAGAATTTACGGCGTACTTGAAGGACAGTTCCGTCATTATTACGAAATGGCAGACCGCATGAAGGGTATCACCGGTGAAAACATGCTCTGCCTTCTCGAAAGAAGACTGGACAACGTCATTTATAGAATGGGCATCGGCGCTTCGAGATCCATCTCCCGCCAGCTCGTTACGCACGCGCACTTCACCGTCAACGGCAGACCGGTCAACGTTCCTTCCTATCTGGTGAAAGCCGGCGACGTCATCGCCGTCAAGGAATCGAGAAAGGACAACAAATATTTTACCGAACTCAAACAGACGAAAAAAGGCTCCATGCCCAAGTGGCTGGATTTCGATCCGGAGAAATTAGAAGGCAAGATCATCGCTATGCCCGTCCGCGAAGATATCGATTCGCAGATCGCAGAACACATGATCGTCGAATTGTATTCCAAGTAATTTTATTGCGCTACAATTCAACCGTAACAAAATTAGGAGGTTAATTTCTTATGATGGAAATAGAAATGCCTAAAATTGAAGTTGAAGAGAACGAGGACAGAAGCTACGCGAAAGTTACGGTCGAACCGCTGGAGCGGGGCTTCGGTCTGACCCTCGGCAACTGTTTGAGAAGAATTTTGTTATCTGCTCTTCCCGGCGCAGCGGCGCAGGGCATCAGATTTGCTGATGGCGCAGTAAAACACGAATTTTCAACGATTCCGGGCGTAAAGGAAGACGTCACCGAAATTATTCTGAATCTCAAATGCATGACCGTCAAGACGCAGAGTCTGGAAGAAGACTTTAAAAAGGTTCTCACCCTGAAAAAGGAAGGACCCGCCACGGTCACCGCGGGAGATATCGCTACGGACAGCGACGTCGAAATTCTCAATCCCGATCTCTATATCTGCACGCTGGAAGCGGGCGCGAAACTGGACGTGGAAATCACGTTCGGCAGAGGTCGCGGGTATAAGAACGCAAGTTTCAACAAAAACGAAAACAACCCCATCGATTATATTGCGATCGATTCCATCTACACGCCGGTCAAAAAGGTCAATTACAACGTAGAAAGCACGCGCGTCGGGCAGAATACGGACTTTGACAAACTGACCATGGAAGTGTGGACGAACGGCGCGTTCTCCGGAAGAGAGATCATCAGTCTTGCCGCGAAAATCATGCGCGACCACATCGATCTCTTTGTCAACCTGAGCGACGCGATGGGCAAAATGGACATTCTCGTCAAAGGCAAAGAAGATCAGAAGGTCAAGATCCTCGAAATGAACATCGAAGATATGGATCTTTCCGTCCGCTCTTACAATTGTCTGAAGAGAGCAAACATTCATACGGTAGAAGACTTATTAAAGAAGACGGAAGACGATATGTTAAAAGTTCGGAACCTGGGCAGAAAGTCCTTGGACGAAGTCATTCAGAAACTGAACAGTTACGGTCTTTCTTTAAAGGAAAAGGAGGATTAATCAATGCGTAAATTAGGTCGAACCAGTGAACAGAGATTGGCTGTTCTCAGAAATCAGGCGTCGAACCTCCTTTGGTACGGTAGAATCACCACCACCAAGGAAAACGCGAAAGAACTGCAATCTTACGTAGAAAAAATTATCACTGCCGCCGTCAACACCTATGCGGATACGCACGAAGTAACGCAGAAGAGAATCGACAAAGACGGTAAGGAAACGGAAGTGAACGTAGCGGTCGACGGACCCAAGAAACTTGCCGCGAGAAGAAAGATCATGACCAAGGTCTACGATCTGCAGGAAATCAAGAGCAAGGAAGAAAGCAAGTCCGAATATAAAGCGAGAGTCGGCAACGTCAAACACCCGCTGATCGAAAAGGTCTTTAACGACCTCGCTCCCAAGTATGCGGAACGCAAAGAAGCGCTCGGACAGGGCGGCGGCTACACGAGAGTGTACCTCACCGGTCAGCGCCGTGGCGACGCCGCGGAAGAAGCCGTTATCGAACTCATCTGAGTAAAATAACGTCTTTATAACGGCGCAGGGCTCCGGAACCGTATAAGGAAGGAACCTACAACGTTCCTGTGCGGTGATTTCCGGGCGATTTTCCGTGGCTTCACGGGCGATTTGCTTTGGATTTCATGCCCGTTTCCAGATTACAAATTCAATTTTTTCACCGCCGGCAAGGGTGCTTGCCGGCGGTGTTTTTATGTGAACGAACGACCGGAAGAAGTCCCGTGTTTTGCAGAGCAGGCGCAGCCGCCGCACAAAAAAATGCAAACGCTTTCACAATCAAAGAAAAACAAATGTTGGAAATATAGATTTTTTCCGCGCAAATATGGATTTTTCTGCTTTCCGTAAGGAAAATTTCGCCGTTTTTTTCTGCCGGGCGGGTTTCTTTAGAAAATATACTTGACAAAATTACACGCCGGTTCTATAATAAGATGGACAGTTGATAAAACGGATTTTTTCCCGTAAAAACCTGAGAATTTCTGTGAGGGAAATTTTTTCGGGGAGGGGAGAAACCCCCTTTATAAGAGAGGAGAATGATCGAATGAAAACATTTGTGAGGACAATAACGTCTGTCATGTTGGGGCTTTGCATAGTGGGCTTCATTTTTGTCGTCACGTTCTTTTTCGGCACGGGGTCGTTTATGACGTCGCTGCGCTATGAATTGGACGAGTCGGGAAGTGAATCTTATTATGTGGTTACCGGCGTGAAATTTCAGGCTTCGACGCACATCAAGATTCCTGCAGAACACAAAGGTCTGCCCGTAAAAGGAATCGGGGCTTCCGCTTTTAATGCGTGTTATGGCTTGAAAACGCTTACGATTCCCGCAAGCGTAACCAAAATCGGAGATACTGCATACGCCAATACTTCGCTTAAAAAGATCAATTATCAGGGATCTTTGGAAGATTGGTTTAAAATGGATATCGGCGCGCAGGGAACCAAAGTTGTCGGTAACGCCCGCAACTTTACGTTATATATCGATGGGAAAGCGATTACCGATCTGGTCATTCCCGACACCGTAAAGACGATTAAAAAGAACGCGTTTGCAAATTGCGGCGCAATTACCAGCATTACTTTCCATTCTAATGTAAAATCTATCGGCGTAAACGCTTTCCGCAATTGTCAGGGGTTGACCGAAATTGCTTTGCCGAAAGGGTTGACTGCGTTGGGCAGTGAAGCGTTTGCCGAATGCGAAGGCATCAAGAAACTGCACGTAGAAATGGAAGTCGGCGGAGACGTAATCGATAAGGCATTCTCGAAATGCTATTATATGGAAACGGTTACTACGAACGCGGATAACGCCGCATATGCAGAAGAGAACGACGTCCTTTATACCAAGGACAAAACCGAAATCGCATATATTCCGATGAATTATCAGGGAATCGTTGTTCTTCCCGATACGGTAGTTGCGGTCAAAGTTGACGCGTTCAACGGCAGGGCGAGCGTTACCGGCGTCGTATTCCCCGAAGGAATGAAAACCGTTCGTTCGACGGCGTTTGCCGGTTGTACCAGACTGACGCGCGTTTATTTCAAACAGTCCGGAAAAATCTCTGTCGAAGAGAGAGAAATGTATTATAACAGCGCAACGAAGATGATCGTTACGGATGCGGAATATGCCGCGCTTTCTTCTACGGAACAAAGCCTTTGCGCAAAGATGAAGGTTCTGGCGTTTACGGTAGAAGGGTCCGAGAATGAAATTTATGTCGTCGATTCGT
This sequence comes from uncultured Clostridia bacterium, assembly GCA_934272745.1. Lineage (GTDB taxonomy): Bacteria > Bacillota > Clostridia > Christensenellales > Borkfalkiaceae > SIG402. Next base: position 33,938 of record CAKQSI010000021.1, read on the forward strand.
CGAACGATAACATCGCGATGCGTAAAATTGTTGACGGAAAGGGAGAAAAGCGCGTTCCGACTCCCGAGAAATGGTATTACTATTCGGAAACCGCGCCGACGACCTCCGGTGCGCAAGCATGGCATTTGGTGGACGGCGTTCCTACCGAATGGCCCATTCCGGCATAATAAATAATTGAAAAAGAACGCCGTACCTGTGACAGGTGCGGCGTTTTTGTAAACTTTGTAAAACAAAGCGGCAAGACCGTTCCATAAAACCCGTTGCTGCGGAAATTTTTCTGCGGCAAAACAGAATCCGGACGATGCACGCCCGGTATCATTTCAGGAGGGAAAATCATTGGAAATCAACGAAAAATATTTCAACAACAATAATCCGGACGGTGCGTCCACCATCGATCAGGTGCTTTCCGAAGGGGAGACCGTCCTTTGGCGCGGTAAACCCGACCGCAAGGCGTATATCTGGGGCGCCGTGTTGAAACTGATGCCCATCGCGCTTGTCTGGCTTGCAATCGACGCCGGCATGCTGACTATGATTTTCAGCATGGATCAGATTCCGAAAACATTCTTTTATTTTTTAATCCCGTTCTTTTTGGTTCATCTTGCTCCCGTCTGGTTCTGGATTGCAAATATCGTCAAAGCGAAAATGGAACTGAAAAATATCGAATACGCCATTACCGAGCGGCGGATTATCGTCCGCAAAGGCGCAATCGGCGTGGATTTTAAATACCTGCTGTTTTCGGAAATCGTTTCCGTCAACGTAAAGGTGGGCATTATCGACAAGTTGTGCAAGGTCGGCGATATTTACATCACGGCGAACGGACAATCCGCCGTATTGTTCGACCAGCGCGACGCAGCCGTTCTCGGCGCCAAGATTCAGAAAGTCGTCAACGACATCAAGACGGATATGAACTATCCCAACGCTTTCCGTCCGGAAAACAACCCCGGCTATCAGACCAGATACACGGGACAGAACTGAGCGGGAAAGCGCTGTCTGCAGTGCGATTGAGTAGATAAAAATAATCAAAGAAAAGGGTAACGGAGTTTTCCGTTACCCTCGGTGCTTTTACGGGGAAATCGATTTTTGCTTAAAACAGTGGCGGGGGG
>CAKQSI010000022.1 GCA_934272745.1 uncultured Clostridia bacterium
GCCCGCGCCTTTAGATCAGGTTTCCTTACGAAATACGCTTGTAGGGGCGATCATCGATCGCCCGCAAAGTCCGGAAGTCCCACACCGCGGGCGAACACTGTTCGCCCCTACGAAAAAAGTTATGTTTTTGACTATCAAAAAACTTCAAATATCTTACGAGTTCTCCGCAAAAGCGGCGTGCGAAAACTTCTTTTCCGTGCTGTTCCCGGCACGAGGAGGCAACGGCGAAAAACCGCCTTTCTCTTATAAAAAGCCTTACCCCGCCGTTATAAAAATTCTTCCCCGTCAACCGATGATATACTCGGCTTTTGCCTTGGGGGCGGCGTCCAGTTCGCGCTTCTTTTCTTCATAACCGGACTTGCCGAGCAGGGCGTACGTCGCGTTTTTGCCGTTTTCCACGCCCGGCTGGTTGTAGGTGTTGACGTGAAGCAGTTCGCCCGCGTAAGCGGTCTGCATTTCAAACAGGTACAACAGTTCGCCGACGGACTCGGCGTTCACTTCGTCCAGCGTAACGGTATAGTTCAGACGGTGCGCCGCAGTCAAAGCGTATGCGGTCGCGCGCTGTTCGGCGGAAATGAGTTCGTTCATGGTATGACCGGACAGGAAATGTACGTCGGGAATATCCTCGCAGCCCTCCGGAATGACCACGGTTTTGCGATAGTTTTCCACGGCGAGGAAAGTGACCACCTTATCGAACGGACCTTCGGTATAAAGTTGCACCTGACTGTGCTGATCGGTAACGCCCAGCGATTTGACCGGGGTCTGCCCCGCATAGACAAAGTTGCCGGCGTCGTCCACGCTCTTGCCCAGACTTTCCGCCCAAAGTTGCGCGTACCAGTCGGCAATATAACGCAGGCTGTCCGCATACGGCATCATAACGCCGACGTTTTTGCCGCGCTTCATCGCGATATGCTGCAGCGCCGCCAGCATCAAGCCCATATTCTTGCGGAAATCGGCGTTTTTGCAGTGTTCGTCCATGGCTCTTGCGCCGGCAAGAAGTCCTTCCACGTCGATTCCGAGTACCGCCGCGGGCAGAAGCCCCACAGGCGACAGTTCGGAAAATCTTCCGCCTACGCCGTCGGGAATGACGAAGGTTTCAAAGCCGAATTCCTTGACCAACTTGACCAGATTACCCTTCTTTTCGTCGGTGGTGGCGACGATATGCGAAGCGAAATCTTTGCCCAGTTTCTTTTTGAGGATATCGGCGATCACGAGGTACTGCGTCATGGTTTCGGACGTGGCGCCGCTTTTGGTGATGACGTTGAAACAGGTCTTTTCGGGTTCGATCACGTCCAGAAGGGCAGCCATACGTTCGGGATCGACGTTGTCTTCCACGTAGAACTTAGGACCGCCGCGCTTTTCCTTGGGCAGGTCGTTATAATGCAGGTGGCAAAGCGCCTGAAACACCGCCGTAGGACCGAGCGCGCTGCCGCCGATGCCGAGGACGACGAAATAGTCGAATTTTTTGCGGATATCTTCCGCAACGCGCAGAACGTGCGGCAGAACTTCCTTTTCCTGATCGTAAATAATACTCATCCAGCCCTGCATGCCTTTACCCCTGCCCTTTTCCACGCGCGCGTGCGCTTCTTTTAGTTCGGGAGCAATCGCCTGCAGATCCGCGTCCGAAAAGCCTTCCTTTTCGCCCACGAATTCTTTCATCATATTGTTATAATCCAGTTTGAGAGAAATATGCGAACCGTTCATAAAACACCTTCTCCTTTCTATATAATATCTGTATAACGGAACTGAAAAGTCCGGTATTATTGTAGCGCAACGAAGCAGAAAAGTCAAATTCTTCTGACGTCCTCCGCGCCTTTTCCTGAAAAAATAATGCCGGAAACCGCGTCCGGCGGTGGCGGCGCCTTTGCTTTCGACAAAAAGCGCGTTTACTTGCGGAGCCGCCGTCCGCAACCTCTGCTTTTGCGCGGAGCAGTTTTGTGTGTCGCCGTTTCCCCGCTCAACGACGGAAATACCCCTGCAGTTTTATCAAAAAAGGCTTGCGACAGAATCCGATTTTATATCGACTTACGGAGATCCTTCCCATGAAAAATACCCCCTCCACAATAAAAACGTTACATCTGAACGACCGGTCAACACCGCGCTTCGGGACAGACGACGCCAAAGGCGTTTCCGCAAAACCGCTGCTCAGCGGCAGAACGTTACACGCGTTGGGACTGTTGACGGTGGGGGTATTTATCGTGCTTTCGGCAAGCGCCGCCATACACGGAAAAACAGTGTTTGCGGCGGGGTTCCGCACGGCAGAAAACGCCCCTTTTCAGCCTGCGCGGCTGAAATTTTTGTTTTACCAGTCCGGAACGGACTTCCCCGTCCGCGGAGTTACCGTCGTCATTCCCGAAACCGGGCAACGCGGGGAATACGATACCGGGGAATATCTTTCGTTAGGCGATTATCGCGGCGAAAATATTACCCTGCTGCTGTATAAAGAAGGGTATGCGGACACGGCGATTTTTTACCTGTCCGTAAAAGGCGGAAGTCTGACCTTCGTGCGGTACGCCTTATATCCCCTGCCCTGCGATTCCCCTTTTATCTGCTATGCGGAAACGCCGCCGCAAGAAAAAATCACGCTCCTTTTAGAACGCTTCCGGCAGCCGTAATTTCTGCGGAAGCGTTTAAAAGACGGATAAATGAAAACCGTGGGGCGCCCGCAGGTATCACGATACCTGCGGGCGCCCCTTTCAACAACTCTATTGACTATTATTTATCGAAAAATCCGATTTGAATTTGCCGTATAGGTTTGTTTTCTCTGCCATGCAACACCGGTCGGGCGATCGATGATCGCCCCTACATATGGCACCGCAGATTGTCGCTTTGATAACGTCACCGCCGCATACCGCGGCAACGTAGATTATTTTTTATAGATTTCGCAAGACCCTTTTATTGCGGGCGATCGACGGTCGCCCCTACGACTTATTCAACACAAAAACACCTTTGTAGCGGGCTGCGGCGGGCGATCGATGATCGCCCCTACGATTCTCCGCAGGACACAGACTTTGCCACACTGCAAATTTTGTCGGGCGATCACGGTCGCCCCTACGATTTCAAGGCAGCAAAAGTTCCCTTTCGCCGGGCACCATTAACAAACGCCATAACAAAGTTTCGCCGTCGGGCGCCCCGCAAACCCGCCTTTTGCGGGCAGATTATTCCCCTTTGGATTCCTCTTCTTCCCGCTTCTTTTCGGCGTTCCGCATGGCGCGGTAAAACCGGTCGGACGAAAAGTCGCGTTCTTCCGAAAACTCGCCGCCGAGCGCTTCGATAGCGTTGCGGAGTTCCTGAAAAGAAAGATAGTCGACGCCCGGTTTTTTGATGGCTTCGTACAAGGCGGGCAGGGCGCGTTCGTCCCCGTATTTCACCAGATACTGCACGTAAAGGGGCATATTTTCGGGGTGCGACCGGAACGCCTGCATCAGGATACGAAACGCTTCTTCCGAATGCTTGCCCTGCGCGATGACGTCCAGCAGCATATCCTTGACCTTTTTAGAAGCGGCGGGGTATTTTTTCACCAGCGCTTCGGAAACCTCTTCCGCGCGGGCGGCGAGCATTTCGGTCATCAATTCTTTGATTTCGTCCGAAAAATCCGGCGAGAACAGCGCTTTCTGGTAGCGTTCCAGCGGCGACTTTGCTCCGCGTTCTTCCAACAGATTGATGACGTAGGAAAGCAGTTCTTCTTCGGTTTCGGGGTCGATCAATAAAAGAAGGGGTCCTTCCGCGTCGGCGTTTTTCACGATGGCGTCGCAGAGATAGTCGGGCACGGGAACCTGCCGGTCGATATAGTTTGCAAGCAGATCCACCGCTTCTTTACCCGAAAGCGCGGCAAAATAAGCCTTGGGCGAAGCGCCGTCCAGTTCTAAAAGGGGCGCGTCGCCGAATTTTTCGTACAGGGCGGGCAGTTTGGATTCCCACTCGTCTTCGGTATACTTGCCCACGTTTTTGGTCATCACGTTGCGTAAATATTTTTCAAATAAACGATCGATATCGATAGGTTTCATAATTTTCTCCTTACGTTTGCACCCGCCTTACGCTTATCGTCCGCGGGCGCGGAAAATATAGTCCGCGGCGAAAAGGCGCGTATTGCACCAACAGACCGCGGGGCGGAAGTGAATTCGGCGCAGGGAAATTCTCTTTTCCCGGCTCCTGAACCCACAAAGCGCCCCAACGGCAAACCCGTATTTCGGTTTCCGGTTATTCTTCCAGTTCTTCTTTCAGCGCCCTGAGTTCTGCCGGTTTTGCTCCGAAGACTTTGGAAACCGAAAGCGCCGCGTTTTCGTGGAAATCGCCCACACTGTAAAGATAGGCGGCAAAAACGCGCTCGTCATACTTGAACAAAAGGGAAAATTTCCCCTTCATCTGCAAGGCATAATACAGGTGATCGGCGGCGGTAAGCAGCCGGTCGCAAAGGTCGTCTTCCCCCATAAACAGCATAGAAGTAACCGCGCGCGCATAGGCGCAACGGATCGCTTCCTCTTCCGCGGCGGGACAATTTTCCAGCGGAATCAGATCGACGCGCATAAACACGTTGCGGCGAACGTACCCCGTCCGCTTCCGCCCCGGGGTCAGAAGCAGATGATAGACGACTTCCCGCCGGATTCTATCCGGCGTGCCGGGCAGAATCAACTCTCTTTTCAGATAGTCTTCGGCAGGTTTTGCCGGCGTTTCCGCCAGCGTTTCGATGGTCAACGTCTGCAGCGTAAAATCGTTGGTGTAATTTACCCAACTCACGGCGGACTTCCAGTCCGGCGTGTTTTTTATGTATTTCGCGCGCTCGGCGGGATTCTTTTTACAAAAATCGGTAAATTTTTTCTGGCATTTTTTTACCGCTTCGGCAGGAATCTGAAAAGCATAGGGAATGGGTTCCCGCTTCTTTTTCCCTCCCGCTCTGCAAAGTTCGGTCAGATAATCCACCGTGGGATTGTAATCCGCAACCACGCGAATATCCGAAAGAACGGACAGCGCTTCTTCGTCCTCGCCCAGATTATAGCAGGCGACCGCCAGAAGATACAGTACGGTCATATCGTACGGCTGATATTCGGTCACGCGGCGCAGCATATTCTTTGCCGCTTCGTGTTCGTCGAACTCGCAGTACGCCGTGGCGATTTTCAGCATATCTTCCACGTTGTCCGTCTGAATTTTTTTAAGGGAAGAAACGACTTCCCCCGCCTCTTCCCGCCGCCCCTGATTGGTCAGCACGGAAACGAGGTTGCAGGCGGCAAAAACGTTGTCGGGATCGACCGCAAGCGCCTTTCTCGCGTCCGCTTCCGCAAGGTCGTCTTCCCCGGAAAGATAGTATGCAAGCGCGCGGTTTGCCAGCGCTTCCGTATAATATTTCCCCGCGGTTTCGGGAATCTGACTCAGTACCTCGATTGCGCGCGAAAAATTCTCGTCTTTCATCAGCGTCCGCCCGTAAAGAATCGTGGGGGAAAAATCCACGCTTTCCGGCGGATAGGTCAACCGGTAAGAAAGCGGCGACGGCTCCCCCCCGCCGGTACTTTCCATAAGAGAAGCGGTAAATTCTTCGCTGTACGGCACGTCGCCGCCCCACTTTTGCATGGCTTTCTGCATATAAACGGTGGAAGCGTTGACGTCGCCCGCATACCAGAAGAATTCCGCCAATCGGACGGTGGCTTCCTTTTCGGCTTCTCTGCTTTTTTGGTTCATCGCCTGAAACAGGTACGAAACGGTGTAATCGTTCAAACCCATTTCGTCGTATATATCCGCGATGTCCAGATCGATAAAGGCATTGTGCGGCTGCAGTTCCTTTGCCTGTTTTAAAAGCGAAAGCGCGCCGAACAGATCTCCGTCCTCGACTTTTTTATAGGCAAGATCGCTGCAGATATCGCCGTCCCGCTTGAAAGCGATCAGCCGCTTGTCTTTTTCAGGTTTTTTCATGATCCTCCTCTTTTTGCGCGGCGTCTGAACCGGGAGTTCCGTCCGCGCAGGGACCGGAAGTTCTATTGATTGCGCCCGATATAGAAGCGGCGGCATGCTGTTCGCCCGATATAGAAGCGGCGGGTGCGGCGGTTTCCGCGTTTTCCGTGTTTTCCGCGCCACCCGGATTTTCCGCGTTTTCCCTGACGAGGGGCGCGGTGAGATCCGCAAGATCGTCCTTGGTATAAACGTATTTTTTACCGCAGAATTCGCAAACGACTTCGATTTTACCGTCGGTTTCCATCATCTCTTCCAGTTCGGCTTTGCCGAGCGTGGTCAGCCGGGCGGCGAAATATTCCCTGCCGCAGGGGCAGAAATAGCGAATGGGTTGGGCGGTAAATTCTTCCTGCCCGATAATTTCGTGCAGAACCTCTTCCGCCTCCGCTTTTTCGTACAGGGAGGAAACTTTGCTAAGTTTAGGCAAAACGGCTTCCACCTTTTTCAGGTCGTCGTCGGTCGCGTCGGGCATGGGCTGAAACACCACGCCGCCCGCGCCGTAACAGGTGCCGTCCGGCGAAATACCCACGCCGAGCGCCATCGCCGTCGGCTGCTGTTCGGAATAGGCGTAATAGGCGGCGAAATCTTCCGCAAGTTCGCCGCTGACAAGGTCGCAGGTGCCGACGTAAGGTTCCTTTAAGCCCATGCTGCGCACGACGGTGATTTTGCCGTGCGTGCCGACCGCGCCGCGCACGTCCAACTTTCCTGAGGCGTTGGGCGGAAGCATGGCAGTGGGGTTGTCGATGGTGCCGCGCACTTCCAGCCGGCTGTTCGCCGTGGTCACGATACCGCCGCAAACGCCGTCGCCCTTGATCGTGACCGAAAGCGCGTCGTCTTCGTTTTTTAAAGAAGAAGCCATAAACGCAGTTGCCGTCAACGCCCTGCCGAGCGCCGCCGCCGTCAAGGGAGATAGCCCGTGCACGCGAATGGCTTCGTTTACCGTGTCGGTGGTTTTGAGAAAAGAAAAGGCAATTTTGCCGTTAAAGCAAACGCCCCGTAATAACTGATCCATAATATTTCGTCCTTAATCACAAATTTAACGTGTGGCTATCCATCGCAAACGGAAGGTTCGGCTTGCAATCGAAAGCGAGCGCGCGGCTTGTATTTTCCGCAAACGGCGGTTCTTACCGCTTGTATTCCGCGCGAGAACGCCTTCTTTTACTTTCGCCCCGCTTTTACCTGCGAATCCCCGCGTTACGCTTTTATTTTCGCCCCGCTCTACTTTTTCCGCGCAAGCACGGCAAGCCGAAGCGAAGTTTCGGTAAACGCTTCTCCCCGCTCGTTTTCCGCGGCAAGCACCGTAAATCCCGCGCGGCTCAGGAGATCGAAAAGTTCGTCCCGCCCGTAGATATACTGCGTGTGGTGCTCCTCTTTTTTGTCGTACCTGCCGTCCTTTCCCAAAAAGAAAAAGGACAGATCCATTTCCACGCGGTCTTCCTTTAATTCGTTGAACCAAAGGTACGTAAGGTCTGGCAAATCTTCCCCGAAGAGGTTGCTGCCAATCACGGTTTTGAGTTTATATTCCGAAGAGAGATCGAGGTACAAAAGTCCTCCCGGTTTCAGCGCCGCCGCCATTTTTTTGAGTGCGGAAAGCGCCTTCGTTTTTTTGATATAGTTGAACCCGTCCGTCACGAACGTGATGAAATCCACCTTATGAAAAAGGCGCAGATCGGTCGCGTCCTGCAGCAAAAATTCCACGGGAAACGCACCCAATCTTCCGCGCGCCGCGGTCAGCATTTCTTCGGACAGATCGACGGCGGTCATACGGTAGCCGGCTTTTACCAGCGCTTCGGTAAAAATGCCGCTGCCGCAGCCGAGGTCGGCGCCCGTGCTTCCCGCGCCGTTTTCCTTTAACAGGCGCAACAGCCGCGTCTTTTCCCCGTCGTAATCCCGGTCTTTGGTCAGCCGGTCGTAACAGGCGGCAAGCGCGCTGTACGCTGCGTTTTTCGTAGTCATATGCCGCCCTCCTTTGGTCTGAAAAACACCTTGCGGGGAAAGATCGTCCGCCGCCCGGCAAAGCCGCTTGCAAAACCCGGTTGTCCGCCGCCCGGCAAAGCCCCTTTACGGAAACAACTTCCGACCGCCACGTCTTTTCGCGGAAACCATCGTCCGCAATTACCTTAGCGGAAATCAACTTACGCCCGGCGTCCGCCCCTTTCCGGGAAGCCTCCCCTTTTTTAAAAGGAAGCCAATCCGCCGGCTTTACCGACCGCGGCTTATTTTTTCTTTTCGCCGCGGCGTTTTTTCTCCGCCTTTTTATAGGATTCCAACTTCTTGCGGCGTTCCTCGTCGCGGGCTTCGTCCTGTTCTTTCATTTCGGTAAAGACTTTATATTTTTCGTCGTCTTTGTGCGCTTCCGCCCAGGCTTTGGCGTCGGCTTCCATCTTGTCCTTCTGCGCCTGCAGCCGTTCGAGATCCTTTCTCGTATAGTTTTCGGGCAGTTCGTCCACCTGAATATCGTCGTCAATAGGCTTGATGGGGGTGGAAACCAGATGATCGTCCGCCATGGCGCGGAGGGATTCCTCCTTTAACGCGCGATATTTTTTGAAGGCTGCCGAATCCTCGGTCTTGACCTTTTCCCCCTTTTTATAGATGCCTCGATCGACCTTCGCGCCCTCGATCTGCGGGTTGACAAATTTATCGAATACCCACTGCGCGTAGTCCGTCCACACGAGGAGCGCGTACGAAATGCCGAACATAATAAAGACGACCAGCATAAACGAGTAAAGGAAGTTCAGCGGCAGGAATACCAGCGCGAAGATCGGGAGCAGCGCCAGCGCCAGAAACGCGATATTGGTGAAAATCAGCGCGTACGAGAACACGAACGCGTTGTGCAGCAGCTTGAAAAAACTGAGGTTATAGGTCACGCCCATAGTCAGCATATGCGCGGACATCATCACCCCGTAGGCAAGCACGACGTAGCACATCACCTTTGCGACGTACAAAATCCATTTCGCCGTCCAGCCGGTGGCGATCAAAAAATCGATGTAATCGGCAAAGAACAGCGTAAGCCCCGCGACGACGCCGAAGAAAATGCACGTCCCCATCACCGAAACGAAGTTCTGCCGGATTCCTTTCCAGAAATCGGAAACAACCAGCACGCCTTCCGTCCACACGAGGTTGCGGATAACGTACGCCCCGCCCGAAAGACCGATCGCCCCGATAAACATGGCGAGCGGCAACAGGCAACAGAACAGGCGGTTAGAAGCGAGAATGATGGCTTCTTCCTGCCCGACGGGAATGGGTACGATGGGATAGCCGACCAGAATATTCGAAGCGAACGGGACCTGTTCCGCGTTGAGAGCAAGCAGGTTTCGCTTCATAACCAAAAGAAGAAGCAACGGGATAAAGAACAGCAGAATGATGAGGTTCACCCCGACGAGTTTGAAAAAGTTGTTTCTGAATACGTCCCAGAACAGAGAAAAACGGTTGGACGGCAGCGAATTTCTCGCGTAGTCGTCGTCTTTTTCCGTCCCTTCGATGATGCGTTTAAACAGGCGGTTTTCTGCCATTTCGTCCTCCGCCGGAAAAGAGGATTCCCTTTTACGGCAATTTTCGTTTGCGGAACCTGCGGGAAGCCGAAGCGCCCCGATTTTCCGTTTCCTCTATTGTATAACAAAATCGCTGAAATTACAATTAATTAAAGCCTGCTATAAGTAATTTTTAAGTACTTTTCGCCTGAAAATTTTGACTTTGCGCTTGAATTAGTGTAAAATACCAACCATATCACGAAATTGTCCGGGCGCTTTGCCCTATAAAAAGGAGATTCCCTTATGAAAACCTATCGCATCGCCGTCGTCGGCGCGACCGGTATGGTCGGTCGTAAATTTTTGCAGGTGCTGGAAGAACGCAACCTGCCCGCTTCCGAATACCGCTTGTTCGCTTCCGAAAAAAGCGCGGGCAAAACCCTGACCTTTTTCGGCAAAGAATATCCCGTTTACCCCACGACCGAAAAGGAGATTCAAGCCTTTTCGGCGGATATCGCGCTGTTTTCCGCAGGGGCTGCCGCCTCGAAGGAATTCGCGCCCGTGTTTGCGGCGGGCGGCGCCGTCGTCATCGACAATTCCAGCGCCTGGAGAAGAGATCCCGACGTGCCGCTGGTCGTCCCCGAATGCAATCCGGAAGCCTTAAAGGACTTCCGCAAAAAGGGCATCGTGGCAAACCCCAACTGTTCCACCATTCAGGCGATGGTTCCTTTAAAAGCGCTGGACGAAGCGTTTCATATCAAACGCGTGGTATATTCCACCTATCAGGCGGTTTCCGGCGCGGGGAAACAGGGCTGGGAGGACTTGGAAAACGGCGTAAAAGGCATTCCGCCAAAAAAATTCCCCTACCCCATTTTTTCCAACGTCATTCCGCACATCGACGTCTTTCTCGACAACGGCTACACCAAGGAAGAAGACAAGATGATTTTTGAAACGCGCAAAATTTTAAGTCGTCCCGACCTCAAAATCACCGCAACCACCGTGCGCGTGCCTGTGTTCGGCTGCCACAGCGAATCGATCAATCTGGAATTTACCACCCCCTGTCCTGCGGACGAAGCGCGCAAGGTTCTTGAAAAAACGCCGGGCGTCGTCGTTTGCGACGACCCGAAAAATAACGTTTACCCCATGCCCTGCACGGCGTACGACACCGACCCCGTTTACGTGGGCAGGATCCGGAACGACGACAGCGTGGAATACGGCTTGAACCTTTGGGTGGTTGCCGACAATATCCGCAAAGGCGCCGCGACCAACGCCGTCCAGATCGCCGAAAAGATGATCGAAATGCAGTTGATCTGACGAGAAAGCGTTGCCGGCGAAAGGTCGTTTTTCCCCAAAAGGGGGCGCGGCTCGTATCAGCCCCGCAACAATTATATCAGTCGAATATTTGTTGAAATTTTGCCACCGCAATGCTTGCGGTGGCATTTTTATACTTGAAATTGCGACAATTTTTATCCAACCGCGACAATAAGGAGAAGAAATCAAACGCCTTAAGATGAAACCGTTTGGCGCCCGCGCCGGCACAGCCGGCGCGGGCGCCTTCCTTTTTCCTTATTTCTTTTCCTTATCTCTTTCTCTTTTTCTTTCTCTTCCCCTTTATTCTAATCCGCCACAATTGAGCCGCGCGGGAAAAATTCCGTACCTCTTTCTGCCGGTGGAAACCCGTCCGTTTTTCCGTAAACCGCCGTTTCCTCGCAACCCGTCCGGAATTTTCATAACCGCCGCTTCCTCGCAACCCGTCCGGTTTTTTCATAAACCGCTGCCCTTTCTCATACCATAAAACACAACGATTCCGGCAGGCAGGTTTTAAAATATGACGACGAAGGTTCCCGATTTCGGCATTTGCACTGCGCTCGTTACCCCCATGAAGCAAGGGGGCGCGATCGACTTGAACGCCTTGGAAAAACTGGTTTTAAAACAGAAGGAAGCGGGGGCGAAAGCGCTTCTTGCGCTGGGCACGACGGGCGAAGCCTGCTTTCTTGCCGACAGCGAACGGGGCGAGGTTCTGCGGACGATCAAGCGCGTTTTTCCGCAGGTCTTTCTGTTTGCCGGCTGCGGAAGCAACGACGCGAAAAAGGCGTTCGGCTACGCCGCCCTATCTAAAAATTGCGGCGCGGACGCCCTGCTCGCCGTAACCCCCTACTACTCCAAAGGTACCGAGGCGGGCGTCGCCGACTACTACCGCAAACTGGCGGAAACCGGACTGCCCGTTTTTTGCTATAACGTTCCCGGAAGAACGGGTTATTCCATGCCCGTCCCCCTGGTGCAAACGCTGTTTAACGAAGGGACGGTTGCGGGAATCAAGGAGGCTTCCGGCGACGTCATGCGCGTGGCGGAACTTGCCCTTGCTGGGGTTGCGGTCTATTCCGGCGACGACCTGACCGCCCTGCCCTCCTACGCGGTGGGGGCGCGCGGGTGTTTTTCGGTGACGGCGAACGTCGCTTTTACCCGCGTTTTAGAAATTTTCCACCTGTTTTCAACAGGAGAAGTCGCCGCCGCAAGGCACGCGGACGAAGCGCTCCGCCCTCTTTCCCGCGCGCTGTTTTCGGAAGTCAACCCCGTCCCCGTCAAAGCGGCGCTTTCCCTGCTCGGAACCACCGAAGAGGGCATGCGCCCGCCGCTGACCCCCCTTTCCCCCGATAAAAAACGGGAAATTGTAAAAGCGCTGGTAAGGTTGCGGATCATTTAGCGCGGGGATTGCCCGCACGAAGTTTCTTCGCATTCCGCCCGTTCGGCTTCAGATTTCCCTTTCTGCGCCGAGCGCTTTGCGCGGGTTTACGGTTTTTCTTTGCGCGGCGTTCCCTTTGCTTTTGCCGCCTCGGCGCGCGGGCTGACGTAGTGTTGCGAAAACGATTTTTTATTGCCGTTTCAAGGAGAAAAAATGAGAGTTGCAATTTGCGGAATTTTAGGTAAAATGGGACGAAAAACGCTGACCGTTCTTCAAAATTCGGGACACGAAGTCGTTTTCGGCGTGGATACGGCGCGGACGGATATTTCCTCTTCCGTAGCCTCCGCAAACGACTTTTCGCCGGGCAGCGCGCGCTTTGGCAACGCCGCCACGGAATTGTCGGACGCGGCGCGGGACGACGCAATCAACAACGCGCCGCCGGGTTCCGTATCCCCGGGATCATCGGGCGCGGCAGAAAACGCCTTTTCAGGCGTGCCGGTATACGCCGCCTTTCCCGCCCCGGGAGGAGTTGGGAAAGACCGGAAATTGGACGGCGTTATCGATTTTTCGGCACCGCCCGCCCTGAAAAAGACGCTGTTTTTTGCCGAAGCAAGCAAAATTCCGGCGGTCATCGCTTCTACCGGGATTTCGGAAGACGACCGCGCGGCGCTGCGTTTTGCCGCCGAACGCATTCCCGTTTTTTACGCCGAAAACCTTTCCATCGGCATTTTTGCGCTGAAAACCGCCCTTGCCGCCGCCGACGCCGCACTGGCGGGATTCGACCGTGCGCTTGTGGAAACCCACCGCAAAGGCAAAAAGGACGCGCCCAGCGGCACCGCGCTTTCGCTACTCTCCGCCATGGGCGATCCCCTTTCCGTGCGCACGGTTTCGCTCCGCGAGGGAGAAGTCCCCGGCACGCACGAAGTGCGGTTTTTCGGCAGAAACGAAGAACTGTGCTTTTCGCACCGCGCCTACGACGGCGCCGTGTTTGCGGAAGGCGCCGTAAAAGCCCTGACCTTTTTGCAGGGCAAATACGCCGGGTTGTACGGAATGAAAGATCTGTTCTACGCCCCGCCGCCAGCGCCGCCGTCCTGAAATATATCTGAGGCGCGCGCTCCGCCTGAACGTTCAAAGCGCCTTGCCTCTATCCTGAAAACAGGTCTGACCCCTCGCTCCGCCTGAACGCACATATTGCCAGCGCCGCCGTCCTGAAATATATCTATTTGTCTTAAAGCGCGCGCTCTGCCTGAACGTTCAAAACTTCGTACCCCTCTTAAAAGCACCGCTTGTTTTAAAGCCGGTTCCAAAGCAAACGAAAACCCGCGGGCGGGGAAGTTTTTACTTCCCCGCCCGCGGGTTCATCATACCCTGAAAGCGGGTTCTTCATATCTGAAAAATATCTCGCATAATGAAATATCCTTGCACGCAACCCGGAAATTTCACCCGTAAACGCTTTTCCGCAAACTGATTGTTGCAAGCAAAATCAGACCTCTGCGCCCGGATTATTTCCCTTTTCGTTTGAGAAAAGCGAGGGTTGCGGCGACGATGATATCTGCCGCGGCGTCGTACCCCAGCGCCCCGCTGTCCACCGAAAGCGTGTAGTTGTGATAGTCGCCCCAAACTTTTCCGGTATAATATTTATGGAAGTTCGCACGCATTTTATCCCTGCGGCGCATGGTCTTCAGCGCGTCCTTTTCGGGAACGCCAAGACTTAGCACGCGGTCGATTTTATGCGCCGCGTCGGCGTGAATAAACACGTTTAAGACGTCTTCTTCCTCCTCTAAAATGGCGTCGGCGCTGCGCCCGACGATAACGGCGTTTTCCTCTTTCGCGATACGTTTGACGATTTTGTTGCATTCGATAAAAATGCGATCCTGCAGGGGAAGGTTCGCGCCGCTTGCTGAAACGAACGCCGGTTCGTTTAAAACGTGGAAGAAAAATTTGTTGCCGGCGTACTCGCTCTGCTCGGTAACGTATTCAAAATCCAACCCGTTTTCCCTGCATATCTTTTGAATGAGTTCGTTATCGTAGAAGCGATACCCCAAAAGGTTTGCCACTTTTTCACCGATAACTCTGCCGCCGCTGCCGAACTCCCTTGAAATGGTTACGATCATACACTCCTCCTTAATCCCGCGGTAGTTTCCCGCGCGTGTCAGCGCCGATCGGGCGCTATTTAACCAAGCGTTTTCCTGTAATATATTATACGCCAAAGGCGCGCTTTCGTCAAGAGGGGTCGGAAAATTTTGTCCGTTTTACCGCAAAGGTTTTTCCGTAATCCCTTAAAAACCGAACCAGCAACGGGCAACCCGAAACACACCCCGAAAACACCGCGCAGCGGTACGGCAAGGGCAAAAATACCTTTTTCTTTTTTCGTTTTTTCCGCGACAAGCGAAATCCGATATGCTATACTCTCCCCAAACGAGCGCGGCGATAGGCGAAAAAATTCGCCGCTGAGGAGAATTTATGATCGACAACGAGAAAGTGTTTTACACCGCAAAAAGCGGCAGATGCGGCGATTTTATGCCCTTTTACGAAGACGGCGTGTTCCACCTTTACACCATCATCGGCAGCAACTGGGAACACCTGACCACACGCGATTTCGTGACTTACGAAAACCACGGCGTGGCGATTTACGGCGGCGCCGAAGACGCGCAGGATCGCGATATTTATTCCGGCAGCGTGATGAAAGCGAACGGCGTTTATCACGTTTTTTACGCCGGGCATAACGAATCCAACCGAAAAAAAGGGCTGCCGACCGAAGTCGTGATGCACGCGACTTCCAAAGACCTGTTTACCTTTGAAAAGCAGGACGACGTTTTTCTTCCGCCCGACGAGGAAATTTATGCGCGCTGCGGCTGGCGCGACCCGTTCGTCTACTTCGACCAAGAAACGCAGGAATACCGCATGCTGATCACGGGGGCGGAAAAGCACCTCTATTCCAAACGCTGGGGCACCACGGCGCTTGCAACCTCCAAAGACCTCAAATGCTGGCAAGTGCAAAAACCGCTTTATGCGCCCTTCCTTTTCGACTCTCACGAATGTCCCGACCTGTTTGAGATCGACGGTACCTGGTATTTGATCTTTTCCACCTACACCCGTTGGTGGGAAACGCGCTACCGCATGGCAAAGACCCCTTACGGTCCGTGGGAGACGCCCAAAGACGACCTTTTGGACAGCCGCGCTTTCTATGCCGCCCGCACAACGGAAGCGAGCGGCAAGCGCTATCTGATCGGCTGGACGGCAGTACGCGAGGATGACGACGACACGAAAAACTACCTTTGGGGCGGCAGCCTGACCGCGCACATCCTCATAAAACGCGCGGACGGCACGCTGGGCGTTACACCCGTAAAAGAGGTGGAAGACGTATTCCGCACCCCTGTCCCGATGCAGCCGAAAGCGCCGTTTGGTGACGGAAAATGGCATACGTCCGGCAATTTTGAAAACATTCCTGCTATCGGCATGTCCGCGTCCGACGCCTCCGCCCCCTGCGCCGGCAAAGCCGGAAAAGCGAATTCCCCCGCCAAAGAAGTAGCGCCCGTCTTTAGGGCAGAAGGCAACGGCTTTTCCGCCCTCCCTTTAGGCAGCCTTTCGGATTCCTCCGAAATCCTGGCGGACGTCCGCATCGAAAGCGGCGCCGCGGGGATCTTCTTCCGCGCGAAAACGGCGGAGTTCGACGAGTGGTGCATGCTGCGCGTGGACGTCAGGCGCGAACGTATCTTCTTTGACCGATTCAACAAATTTTTCTTTGACCAGCATTTCGACGAAGAGCGCCCGCTGCCCCTTTCCCCGAACGGGAACTATCGCGTAAAAATCATCAACTACGGCAGTATGATCTTGATTTACGTCAACGACGTCGCTCTCTCCACTCGCTGTTATGCATACACAAGCGGCGAAGTCGGACTGTTTGTCGAAAACGGCAAGGCGGAGTTTTCCTCCGTCGCCTTACTGGAAGCCTGAGCTATCGCATTTTTACTATAAAACAGGCGCTGCGCCCGCGGAAAATTACCCGCGGGCGCCGCGCCTGTTTGCTTTATATCGGCGGCATGGTTTTTGCAATGCAAGCGGACAAAACCGTATTTGACGTACGATAATGGCGGTAAGCCGCGGCCGGAACTTCTTTTACCCGAAAACAACCGGGGTGACGAACGGAATCCCTACGATTTCTTTTGTTCTTCCGTATGGTTTTCCTTGCAGGAAGCGCCCGCGTTTTCTTCCAGACATTTCAGAATTTTTTTCTGTGTTTCCGAAATCTGCTCGATTTTTTTATAAAGCTCGTCGATAACGAATTCGCTTTTCAGGTTGACCCGATAGTCGTTTTCGGCGCGCTTTCTGTCCTTCGCTTCCTGCCGGTTCTGACTCATCATGATGAGCGGCGCCTGAATTGCCGCAATGCACGACAAAACAAGGTTCAGCAAAATAAACGGATAGGCGTCGAACGCTTTGGTCGCCAAAAGAATATTCAGCACCATCCAGATAACCATCACCGCGACAAAACTGAAGATAAACGCCCAACTGCCCGCAAATCTGGCAACCGCGTCAGCTGCTTTTTGCCCGAACGACACTTTTTCGCCCTTTTCCGAATTTTCGGAAACGCTGGTGCTTAAAATTTCGCGGATCAATTCGTCGTCGGTCAGCTCTTTATCCGATTCGTGCAGCAATTCGCGTATAATCTTCTTTTTGCTTTTCGGATTGTTCATCAAACAAAACCCTCTGCTTTTATATTATAACATTCGCCGGCGAGCCGGATACGTTCGATTTATTATAAGAGATTGTTTCCGCTTTGTCAACACCCCGTAAAAGAAAAAGAGTTGCGACGCATTTATTTTTTACTTTCTTTTTTCGGAATGAGGCAAGAATCCAGGGGAAGGATTTCCACGTCTATCGATTATTTTTTACTTCCCCTTTCGGAAAAAGACAAGAAGCCCGCCGATCGCACTCCTTTCCCTGCGATTGACAGACGCGCATTTTGTTTTTTTTAAATTCACATTTTTGGTGAAATTATAATAAAAATTTTATTTTTTCACAAACTTCGCTTTTTCGCTTGCAAAATCGTCGGTTTTACGCTATGCTATTGTTAAGGATCTCTTAAGACCGGTCACCGTCAGAGAGGGAACCTAAAAAAGGAATCTGTTTTCCGGAGGTCGTTCGGATATGAAAAATTTACGAGGCTCGCTTCTTTTTGCCCAATCGGGCGGTCCCACCGCCGTCATCAACGCCGGAGCCGCGGGGGCTGTTTCCGCTGCCATGAAAAACCCGCAGGTTACGCGCGTGCTGGGGGCGATCCACGGAATCAAAGGCGTTTTGACCGAGCACCTTTTCGACCTGTCGAAAGAAGATCCGAAAGAGATCGAACTACTGAAAACCACGCCGTCCGCGGCGTTCGGCAGCGTACGCTACCGTCTGAAAAACTGGCAGGACGACGAGAGCGATTATCTCACGATCTACCGCGTTTTTCAGAAATACGACGTGCGTTTTTTCCTGTACAGCGGCGGAAACGACAGTATGGATACCTGCCACAAAATTGCGGACTACCTCAAGCATAAGGGCTACGACTGCGCCGTCATCGGCGTACCGAAGACTATCGACAACGATCTGACCGCAACCGATCACTGCCCCGGTTTCGGCAGTGCGGCGAAATACCTCGTCACCAGCGTTTCCGAACTGATTCTGGACGCCAAAACGTACGACGTCGGCAGCATTCTGGTCATGGAGATGATGGGCAGAAACGCCGGCTGGCTGACGGCGGCAAGCGCGCTTGCGCGGAAAAACGGCTTCGGCCCCGACCTCATTTATCTGCCCGAGCGCCCCTTCGATCTGGAACAATGCAAACGGGAAGTACTGGAAATTTACCGAAAGCGCGGCTACTGTTTCCTTGCCGTAAGCGAAGGAATCCGCGACGCCAAAGGACATCTGATCGGTTCGGCAACGGCACAAGCGTATGCAAACGCGCATACCGACGCCTTTTCCCATGTTCGACTGGGCGGCGTTTCCTCCTATCTTGCGGCGATCCTTTCCGCAGAGACGGGAGCGAAAACCCGTGCGATCGAATTCAACCTGTTGCAGCGTTGCGCCGCACATTCCGCTTCCCTTACCGACGTAAAGGAAGCCTTCCGGGCGGGCGAAAAAGCCGTTCTTGCCGCAACAAAAGGCGAAACCGACAAAATGGTGACCTTTACGCGCCTGCCCGCGACCAAAACCAAAGCGTATCGCCTGCGCTACGACCTCTGCCCGCTCGCCGCCGTGGCGAACGTGGAAAAAAAGGTGCCGGACGAGTACATCGCTCCTGCGGGAAACGACGTGACGGAAGCCTTCCTTACCTACGCCGCCCCGCTGATCGCGGGCGAAAGCCGTCCCCCGTACGATGGCGGCGTCCCCGTTTACGCCAGGTTAAAAAAGGTTCCGGCGGAGGCTTAACCTCATTGTTTCCAAGTGACTAAACCGGTTTTTTGTTAAAGCCGGTTGTTTACAAGCGGCTAACCTTGATTGTTGGTTGCACCCGGTTGCCTCCATTGGAATGAACGCCTTTCCCCCTTTGTTGACAAAAAACTAAATCCGATTATATGCAAAAAGCCAAGTCGGATTTCATTGCGAAGTTTTCTATCTTTCGACAAAGCCGGCGCCCCGCAAGAAATTCTTGCGGGGCGCCGGCTTTATATCACTTATTGAATTTTCATCTAAACACAAAAAAATTTTACTTTTTCTTAATCTTTTTCTTAATCTTGTTCTTAATCCCGCGGGCGGTATTTTGCACGAGAAGAGCAAGCGATTCTTCGTCGTCTAAATCCTGCACGGCGTACATGGGTTTTGCCCCGGGATAGGGAAATTCTTCCGGTAAGCCGCAATCCGCGTTGGTTGCGGTACGCTTTAAAAGCAGGCGGTTGTCGTAAATTCCGCCAAAATTTACCCCATCAAGGTACAGCAAATACTCCCCCATCATGGGTTTTGCGGCAACTTCGCCGGCTGTAGAGAGCCGTTCCAAAACAAAATCCTTATACCCCACGCTTGTTGCCATAATACCCCTCATTTTAAATTTTCCGCGCTGAAATTTTGCGTTTATATCCAGGTTTACTTTCGCGGCGCCGTCAGCGAAAAACTGAGGTCTACCAGCATTTTTATCGTTTCGTCCGCTACAGAACCGTCCAGTGCGGCGGTAATCCAGTGCGTTTTGTTCATATGATAGGCGGGGAAAATCCCCGGATCCCGCAAAAGAGTGCCAATCAAAAGCGGGTCGCATTTCAGATTGACAACCGGCAAATTACCCCCACCGGGCAAACCGAGTTTCTCTTTCGGTACAGTCATCATAAGTGCAAACCACTTTTTGTTTTCCGCATGGCGGAAAACGGCAAAATCCGGCTCGTCCGCCCACGGAAAATCGGGAATTACACCGTATTTTTCTAATATCCAACCCCGCAAACCTTCGCAATTCATTTATTTTTTCCTCTTTATTGATTATACCACAAACCCCACGTAAAAATCAACACAAAATCCGAGATCTATCTGCGCCGTTTCATCACAGCATTAAACGGAAAAAGACCCGACGTTTCGTCAGGTCTTTTGCTATTTCGGCTATACCGCCCGAAAAAATGGAGCGGGAAACGGGACTCGAACCCGCAACATCCGCCTTGGGAAGGCGACGCTCTACCATTGAGCCACTCCCGCAAAAACTACGGGTAAAGTATAGCATATTGCCCGAAATTCCGCAAGCATTTTTCACTCATTTCAGAAATATTTGCAATTTTCGTACAACGGAAATGCAACATGTCCGCAAACGGAATGCGGCAAAACCAAAGCCGGATTCTTAAACCCTGCCAAAATGCAAGCGCGCACCGGGTTTACCCCAACCGGTTTGCCCGGCGTACTTCAGCATTGAATAGCCAACAAAAAAACCGCACACCGCCTGCCACAAAACCGGCTTACTCAGCGCTTCAGCATAGCATTAGCCAACCAAAAACCGGCGCCAAAACGCAATATTCACTAATGACGCGCGCTAAAAAGTCCAAACAACCCGCCCAAAACTCAGTTCATCACGACGTCTTTCAACTTTTCGTATTTTTCCACACAAAGGCGCAGATAGTCGGTTTCCTCACCCGACCTTTCGGCTTCTTCCGCGATCTCTTTGGCTAAAAGAACGCATTCCGCCGGCACGCGCAGTCCTCCTACGCTGTCCATCCACCTGCCGCTTTGCCGCGTTCCCATAAAGTCGCCCGCGCCGCGCAGTTCAAAATCGTACTCCGCGATTTTGAACCCGTCCGCATTGTCTTTTAAAATCCGCAGCCGTTCGATCGCCTTGTCGTTCGTCGCGTCCGAAAGCAAAAAGCAGTAACTCTGTTTGTCCAGCCGCCCCACCCTGCCGCGCAATTGATGTAATTGCGAAAGTCCGAACCGTTCCGCGTTATAGATGACCATCACCGTCGCGTCCGGCACGTCCACGCCCACTTCCACGACCGTAGTCGATACCAGTGCGTCGTATTTTTTTGCTTTGAAGTCTTCCATCACCTGCGTTTTTTCGGCGTCTTTCATCTTGCCGTGCAGAAGGGCGATCCTGAGTTGCGGCAGCCTCTCAGAAAGTTCGTCAAACAGTTCGGTGACCGAAAGCAGCGTGCTTTCTTCTTCCCCCTCGATCTTGGGACAGACGAAGTAGGTCTGATTGCCGGCGCCGGCTTCCTTCACGATAAAATCGAGCATGGCGTCGTACTTGTACGCGGGCACGATGGAAGTTTTGACCGGCAGGCGCGCTTTGGGTTTATCCTTGATGGTAGAAACGTCCAGATCGCCGTAAAACACCAGCGACAGCGTGCGCGGAATGGGCGTTGCGCTCATGACGAGGACGTCTACCCCCTCCCCCTTTTCCACCAAGGCGTTGCGCTGCGCCACGCCGAAGCGTTGCTGCTCGTCGCAAACGCAAAGGGCAAGCGAGGCAAACTCCACGTCTTTCTGAATCACGGCGTGAGTGCCGCACACGGCGGAAATTTCGCCGCTTTTGACCCTTTCTTTGACGATTTTGCGCTCTTTCGCCGTCATTCTGCCGGACAAAAAGGCGATTTTGTACTCGGGAAAAAACTTCTCCAGCAAATGAAAATTCTGTTCGGCAAGCACTTCTGTCGGCGCCAGAAACGCCGCCTGATACCCCGAAAAAAGCGCCAGAAATACAGCGGAAAGCGCCACCGCCGTTTTGCCGCTGCCGACGTCCCCCTGCAGCATGCGGTTCATGGGGTGCGCGCCCGTCATATCGCGGATCACGTCTGCCGTCGCCTGCTTTTGTCCGTCCGTAAACTCAAACGGAAAGCGACTTAAAAAGGCGCGGAACGCCTCCTTATCGTAATTGTAACGGCGCACGCGTTCCTGCCGCTTTAAGCCTTTCAGGTAGCGGAACGCCGAAATCAGCGTAAAATATTCCTCTATCGCCACGCGGCGCACGGCGTCGTCTTTTTCCTTCAGCGACTCCGGGAAATGGATCGCGCGGTAACTGTCCGTCAGGTCTTTCAGCCGGTATTTTCCCGCCACGGCGGAAGGAATGACCGACTGCTTTTTGAAATACCGTAGCGCGGTTTTTTCGCTGTCCCGCATCACGCGCTGCGTGACCGAACCTTTGACCGTGTAAACGGGGACGATACCTTTCAACCGCACGTTGTTATCCACTTTTTCAAACGACGGATTGATGAGCGACGGAACGCCGAATTTATTCTGCACCCTGCCGTAAAACAGATACTCCCCTGCGGTAAGATTTTTTACAACGTACGGCTGATTGAACCACACGATGCGGAAAAAATCGTCGCCCTGCCTTGCGGAAGCCTGCACGATGGTCATTTTCCCCTTGCGATACATCTTCGGCACGGCGGTAAGTTCGCCCGTGGTCAATACGAAGTCGTTATGGTATACCTCTCTGAGGCTTTGCCGCGTGGTCAGATCGAGATAATTTTTAGGGAAATATCCCGGCAGATCTTCCACCGAAAATACCCCCATCTTTTTGAAATCTTTCAACCGCGTTTCGCTTACGCCTTTTAATGCGGATAATTCCATATCTCCCTCCGTTTTCCGCCCTCCGCAGACACTCCGGCAACGCTCCGAAAATATACGCGCCGCTCCGGACCAAGCGACTCTCCGAAACCCAAGCGCCGCTCCCTTTCAAAATAAAAAAATAAGGGGAAGCGCCTGCCTCCCCCGTCGTCTTTTGTAAAATTATTCCAGCGCGATGAAGTAATAGTAGAGCGGCTGACCGCCGTCGTGCATATCGACTTCCGCGTCCGGGAACGTTTCCGCAACCTTTTCCATCATGGCAGTCGCCTCTTCTTCGGTCACGTCCTGTCCGCTGTAAAGGGTGATCATTTCGTGATCGTCGGTCTTGAGTTTTTTGATGAGCGCAAGCGTAACTTCTTCCACAGAAGAACCCTTGGTCAGAATCTTTTTATTGTCCAGACCGATCACGTCGCCCTGCTTCAATTCGTGTCCGTCGATGTTTGCGTCGCGCACGGCGGTGGTGACCTGTCCGACCGTCACGTTGTCGATGGCGTGCAGCATTTCGATCTTGTTTTCTTCCACGCCGCGGTCGGGATTGAATTCCAGCGCGGCGGCAAAGCCCTGCGGGATATTTTTGGTGGGAATGACGTGAATCGTGCGGTTTTCGACCAGCGCTTTCGCCTGTTCCGCCGCAAGAATGATATTTTTATTGTTGGGGAACACGAAAACGTGATCGGCGTTGACGCGCTGCACCGCGCGCGCGATATCGTCCGCGCTGGGGTTCATAGTCTGCCCGCCTTCGATCACGCGGTCAACCATCAGGTCTTTGAAAATATTGCTGAGTCCTTCGCCTGCACTGATCGCAAGCATGCCCTGTTCTTTCTTTTCCGCTTCGATCTTCTTCAGCCGTTCGCGGTACTGCTCCAGCATGTTTTCGATCTTCGGTCTGTCCAGTTCACCCAGTTGTAGCGCATAAGTCAGCGCCACCCCGGGGGTATTTGTGTGGACGTGTACTTTGACCATTTCGAGGTCGCCGATGACGATGACCGAGTCTCCGATGTTCATCAGTTTTTCACGCAGACGATCGATGTCGGCAAGCGTGGTCTTTTTGTACAAATTGATAATAAAGAATTCCGTACAGTAAGCAAATTCAATCTCGTCCAGACTGGTGATATCCGCAATTTCGCTTTCGGTCGAACTTTCTTTCGGCGCTTCGGCTTGCTGTTGCTGCGCTTCGACCTCTTCGCCGAACAGCGCTTTCTGCATGCCTTTAAAAACGTATAAAAGCCCTTCGCCGCCGGCGTCCACAACGCCCGCTTTCTTTAACACGGGCAAAAGATCGGGCGTGGCTTTAAGCGCCTGCTCGCCCGCTTCGATAATGCCGGGCAGGAAGGTTTCGAAATCCTTCTGCTTACCGCAGTTTGCCGTAGCGTATTCGCTCATCAGGCGCACGACGGTAAGAATAGTACCCTCCTTGGGTTTGCTGACGGCACTGTACGCGACTTCGACCGCCGCTTTCATGCCCTTTGCGAAATCTTTACTTTCGATGGTGTCCAGTTCTTTGAAAACCTGACAAAGTCCACGGAAAATCTGCGATAAAATGACGCCGGAGTTTCCGCGCGCGCCGCGAAGCGCGCCCCTTGCGATGCAGTCGGTAATATCCGACATTTTATTGGTCTTGCAGGCGTTGACTTCCTTTACCGCCGACTGAATGGTCAGCGACATGTTCGTCCCTGTATCGCCGTCAGGCACGGGAAACACGTTGAGCGCGTCCACCGTCGCGCGATTTATTTCGAGCATTCTGGAACCGGAAAGCATCATCTTTCTCAGCAGAATGGCGTTGATACTTTTTTGCATTATCTTTTTCTATGCCCCACGAAAAAAAGGCGTCACAATTTGACGCCGATAATGTTGACGTTGACGGTATCCACCAGCATCCCCGTGAAATTTTCCACACGGTATTTGACGCTCTCTTTCAATGCTTCCGCGACCGCGGTAATGGAAACGCCGTACTTCAACATAACGTATAAATCAATATAAATTCTGTCGCCCACGGTAGTAACTTTGACCCCGCGCGCGCCTGTATTCCGTTTTAAAAATTCCGACAAAGAATCGGTAAATCTGCGGGAAACCATTTCGACCACGCCGTAACAATCCATCGCGACGTGGCTGGCGACCTTTGCGATCGCCTCGTCCGAAATCGATATTCTACCGTGACTGTTCTTCGTGTTGACCGACATGGCGTTCCCCTTTTTTCATCATTTTGCGTCGGTACAGACCCCGAAAACGGAGATACGTCCCCGTTTTTCCGACCCTTAGACGCCGACACGATATTATTTTACACCATACGCCGAAAAAAAGCAAGAAAATCGCATAGTCTTTCCCTGATTTTTTCCTTTCTGTGAAAAATTTTGCGTAAAACGAGAATTTCCCGCTTAAAATCGTTGCTTTTTCCGCTGAATTATGCTATAGTACTTTAGCATGAGTTTAACGGAGGTGTCGATATGTCTAAGGTTTGCAGCGTTTGCGGAAAAGGCAAAGTAGCCGGCAACAACGTCAGCCATAGCGTGCGTAGAACCAAAAGAACGTTTGAAGCAAACGTACAGAAGGTTTCCGTCGTAGAAGATGGTGTCGTGAAGAGCGAATACGTTTGCACGCGTTGCCTGAAGAGCGGCAAGGTTGAAAGAGCGTAAGTTAATAAACGGTATCGTATTTGCTACGACCGTGTTCGGGTGAGCATCGTTTTGGGATCCACATTATATTATCAGGGAGAGAAATCCTTCTCTGCCAAGCGGAGCCTCGGCGATCGGAGATCGCATTATTCGGTAGGATGCAGAGGCATCGGGAAGCATCTCACCCACCTGCGAGAAGCGGGTTTTCACATCCTTGCTCGAGCGGCACGGTGGTAGTCGTTTTTTACGGTAAATACGAATGTTCGTTTCCCTTCCGGCGGAAGATGCCGGCTGTGTGCGTAAGAATTTGCGCGCATAAGATTATGCGTATTTATAGTTTCGCGCGCAGGAATTCGTGCGTTTAAGCATTTGCTTGCGGACGGTTTCGCGCGGGATATACACGCTGCATATTAAGCATTTGAGCGCAGTGGTATTTGGGCGCAAGAATTTGCGCGGTTAAAGCGTACCGCGCAGAAATTTTTACGGGAACGGACGACAAGCCCTCATGGTCAAGCGGTTAAGACGTCGCCCTCTCACGGCGGAATCAGGGGTTCGAGTCCCCTTGGGGGTACCAGACAAGCGGTTGCACGCATTTTGCGTAGCGACCGTTTTTCTATGCGATTTTTTCGGAAACGCTCCCGGATTCTCCCCATACCAAAGCCCTGCTTCTCCCCGTCAAAACCGGTTCAAAATCCGATTTTTCGCGGAAATACAACACGATTTGCCGCCAATTTCAAACTTTCCTTTACAAATTGCAAATTTCATGGTATCATAATACCAAAAAGAAGAGGGAAATTTGAGATGAAAAATCAATACAACTATGCAAAACCCTTTCCGAAAGGAATCCTTACCTTTCTGCTGCTGGCAATTGCGGCGTATTTCGTTTATTCGGCCGGCATAAAACCCGACCTTTCTGCCCTGCGCGACAGATTTACCGCATTCGGCAAAATCATCTGCAAGTACGACGTCGCCTTTATTTCCGTCATTTTAATCTTTAACGCGGTGGAACTGATCGATTTTTTCGTCTTTGCCAAACGCGACGAAATCATCAACGCAAATTTTGAATACCTGCAGGGGCATATCGGAATCCGAACCTTTTTCAAACAGTATTTCGCCCCTATGTTCACGACCGGACCGTATATTTTCGCAAGCGAAGAACGGAATTCCGCCTTGTGGCGCAAACTGAGTAACGGTATCGTGGGACTGGTGAAATACCTCTGCTGGCTGGTCGCCATATCCGTATTCGTTGCGGCAGGGGCTAACGCGGACTTCCGTGCCTTTCTTGCGGAAAGCAATCCGGATTACCTCTATACCCTATTGATTCTTTTTGCGTGCGTCAACTGCAATATTTTTCTCTTCGTTCTCTATCGGATCACGCCCCTTTACGAATCCAGAAGTTACGATCTGATCACCTATTACAGCGACGGCACGACGACAACCCGGACGGAAAACCGCAGTAACTTTATAGCGATGATCCTTCTTTCGGTGATCGTTTACGCTTTGTTTTCCGCGTTTTATTTCACCGTCTTCAGCCAAAAACTCGTGCGCTCCATCGAAACCAGCCGCTTCGTCCGTTTTGCAGACCGGCAGGAAAATCACCACAGTATTCTGAGTTTTTACCGCGAAAAATAACTTTAAATTCACCGAAGGCGACGCGATCGCCCTGAAAAAGGAACTGTTTTAAGCCGCCGGAAACCGCGATATAAGCGGTATCCGACCTTATATCTGCAATCAAAAAAGCGTGTTTCTCTCTGCGGTGTCATCATCACGTTCCCCATTCCTTTTATATCGCTTTAAACGCGGTGCGCCGGCGGAAACCTTTCCGCCGGCGCACCCCTTTATATCCTCTTTATATCCTTTTTATGTCCTTTTTATGTCCGCTCAGTCCTTATTTATATCCGCTTAACCTTTGCTTAAAATATGGCGGGCGACGTACACGCCGCTTGCCGAAGCGTGCGACAGCGAATGGGTCACGCCGCTGCCGTCGCCGATGACGTACAGACCGGGATAGCGCGTTTCGAGATTCTGGTCGGTTTCCACTTCCACGTTATAGAATTTTACCTCTACGCCGTATAAAAGTGTGTCGTCGTTCGCCGTGCCCGGCGCCACCTTGTCGAGCGCGTAGATCATTTCCATAATACCGTCTAAAATACGCTTGGGGAGTACCAGGCTAAGATCGCCCGGCGTTGCGTGCAGCGTGGGAACAACGATCCCTTCCGCAATGCGTTTTTCGGTACTTCTTCTGCCGCGGATCAAATCGCCGAAGCGCTGCACGATCACGCCGCCGCCCAGCATATTGGAAAGCCGCGCGATACTTTCGCCGTAACCGTTGCTGTCCTTGAACGGCTCCGAAAAATGCTTGGAAACCAGCAATGCGAAGTTGGTATTCCGGGTCTTTTTGTCCTCCCCCTCGTAACTATGCCCGTTGACCGTGATGATGCCGTTGGTGTTTTCGTTGACGACCACGCCGCGCGGATTCATACAGAAAGTGCGCACGTTGTCTTCAAACTTCTCGGTGCGATAGACGATCTTGCTTTCGTACAGTTCGTTGGTCAGATCCTCGAAAATTTCCGCGCGCAGTTCCACCCGCACGCCGATATCCACACGGTTGGAAAGGGTGGGAATTTCCAGATCCTTGCACACCTGTTCCATCCACTTGCTGCCGCTTCTGCCCACAGAAACCACGCACTGCTTGCAGAAAAATTCTTCCTTTTCGGTCACGACGACGTAGCCGCCCTTTTCCGCCCGGATATTTTTTACGGGGCTATGGAAGTAGAAATCGGCTTTATCTTTCAGTTCTGCGTACAGATTTTCCAGCACGACGTAGTTGATATCGGTACCCAGGTGCCGCACTTTTGCCTGCAGCAGATGCAGCCCGTTTTGCAGGCAGAGTTTGCTGAACCGCGTTCCCTCGGTGGAATACAACTTCGTGCCGGCGCCGCCGTAGTCCACGTTGACGCGATCGACGTATTCCATCAGTTCGATGGCGTTTTCCTTGCCGATATGCGCGTAAAGATCGCCGCCGAAATCGTTGGTAATATTATATTTTCCGTCGGAAAACGCGCCCGCGCCGCCGAATCCGGACATAATCGAGCAGGTTTTGCAGCGAATACAGGAAGGCACTTTTTTGCCGTCGATGGGGCATTTCCGTTCGGAAAGACGGTTGCCGCTTTCGATAACCGCCACTTTTTTGCCGCTGTTTCTCAGTTCGAATGCCGTAAAAATCCCGCCGGGACCTGCCCCGACAATCACTACGTCGTAATTTTTCATGTTGCTCTTTATCCTTCGGCAAGGCTGCCCTCGCCTTTGTTTGTTTTGCTGCAAATTTTCCGCGCCCCGTCCCGCCGGACAGTCAAAAACGCCTGCCGGAAGATTACCCCGGCGGCGTTTCTTCTCTTTCTTTATCAGAAAGACGTTTCCGCGGACCTCCCGAAAAGGTTTCCTCTGCCGCCCGTCGCATGGTTCAACACGCACCGGCGACGTATCGTTCCCCACATGCGGACGGAAAAAGCATATCTGCTTGCGGTATGCCGGAAAAGCCCTTCGGTTACGCGATCGGGAAGTCCCCCCTTTTGCGTGTTCGGAAGCCCTTCGGTCACGCGATCGCGTCTTCTTTCACAAGTTCGGGTTTTTCTTTCCCGAGAACCGCGTCCGCACCGACAACCACCTTTTTCACCGACGGGTCGGAAGGAATTTCGTACATGGTTTCCAGCATCAGATTTTCTAAAATGGTGCGAAGTCCGCGCGCGCCCGTTTTTAAAGCGATGGCTTTTTTCGCCACCTCGTGTACGGCTTCGTCGGTCACTTCCAGTTCCACGTGGTCGTAGCCGAGCAGTTTCTGATACTGTTTGACCAGCGCGTTTTTCGGCTCGGTCAGAATGCGGCACAGCGCGTTTTCGTCCAGCGCGTGCAGGCTGACCGTGATGGGGACTCTGCCCACGAATTCGGGGATCAGCCCGAACGCCGTCAGATCCTGCGGCTGCACTTCTTTCAGCGTTTCAAACGTGTCGGTCACGTCCTCTTTTTTCTGCACGTTGCCGCCGAAGCCCAGACTTGCCGATTCTTTCCGTTTTTTGACGATCTTATCCAGCCCGACGAACGCCCCGCCTAAAATGAACAGAATGTTGGTCGTATCGATGTGCATACACTCCTGCTGCGGGTGCTTTCTGCCGCCCTGCGGCGGAACCGAAGCCACCGTGCTTTCGATGATTTTTAAAAGCGCCTGCTGCACGCCCTCGCCGGAAACGTCGCGCGTGATGGAAGTGTTTTCGTTTTTGCGCGCGATTTTGTCGATTTCGTCGATATAAATAATACCGCATTCGGCAGCGGCGATATCGCCGTCGGCGTTCTGAATCAGCTTGAGCAGAATGTTTTCGACGTCGTCGCCCACGTAGCCCGCTTCGGTCAGCGTGGTGGCGTCCGCAACGGCGAACGGCACATTGAGGATTTTTGCCAGCGTTTTAGCAAGCAGCGTTTTGCCGCTGCCGGTGGGTCCGAACATTAAAATATTGCTTTTTTCGATCTCAACGTCGCTTACCTTCGCATCCTTGCCCGTTTCACCCGTCATATTGATGCGTTTATAGTGGTTGTAGACCGCAACCGAAAGCACGCGCTTCGCTTCGTCCTGACCGATGATATACCGGTCGAGTTCGGCTTTGATCTCCTCGGGTTTTAGCAGCGTCAACTGCTTGCCGCCGTGTTTGCCCTTTTCCCGCTTTACGATCTCCATGCAGATCTCCAGACAGTCTTCACAAATGTTGCTGCCGTTGGGACCGGTCACCACGTGCTTTAACTGGCTTGCGGGTCGGTCGCAAAACGAACAGTAAATTTCGTTATCTTTCATATAATCTCCCTATTTTTGCCGGGCGGCGTGCCGCTTCCGTAAGCCGTTCCACGCTTTGCAAATTCGCCCCGGCGCGGCGTCTGCGATCCGCCGAACCGCATCGGTTCGGTTTCCGGCAGAAAATTCGCCCCGGTTTCAAAAAGCACTTGCGAAAGAATTCGCCCGTGCTTTTTCGTTTCACCTTTCATTCGTCCGGCGAAAAACGCGCAAAACCGCCTTTCCTCGCCGGAATTTTTTATCTTTTGTAGAAAATTTTGTCGATCAGTCCGTAAGAAAGCGCCTCTTCCGCCGACATAAAATTATCGCGGTCGGTATCCTTTTCGATCACGCTTTCGTCCTTGCCGGTGTTCTGCGCAAGAATGGCGTTCAGTTTTTTCTTTGTCTTTAAGATCTGCTGCGCCTGAATGGCAATGTCGCTTGCCTGCCCCTGCGCCCCGCCGAGCGGCTGATGGATCATAATTTCGCTGTTGGGCAGCGCAAACCGCTTGCCTTTGGTGCCGGAAGACAGCAAAAACGCCCCCATGCTTGCGGCAAGACCGATACAGATGGTAGAAACGTCGCACTTGACGTAGTTCATCGTATCGTAAATCGCCAGTCCCGCGGAAACGCTTCCGCCCGGACTGTTGATGTAAAGACTGATGTCCTTGGACGGATCTTTCCCTTCCAGATAGATCAACTGGGCGATGACGGTATTCGCCACCGCGTCGTTGATTTCTCCCGAAAGGAAAACGATCCGGTCTTCTAAAAGTCTGGAATAAATGTCGTACGACCGTTCGCCCGTAGCGGTCTGGTCAACGACCATAGGAATTAAACTCATGCACCCTCCTTGTGGCTTTCCGCAAGGAAACGCCGCGCAAAGATCTCCTTACGCGATTTCGTTGTTTTTGCGGAGGAAGTCGAACAACTTACCGATAACGATTTCGCGTTCGACGTATTCTTTCTGATAATCGGAAACCGTCTTTTTGAATTCTTCCAGCGACTTGCCGGCGTCTTTCGCCAGTTCCGCAAGTTTCGCGTCCACGTCTTCTTCGGTAGCCTTGATGCCTTCTTTCTCCAGAATCGCGTCTACGACGAGTTGCGATTTGACCTGTTTTTCGGCGTTTTCTCTGTAATTGTTGCGCAGATCTTCCATCGTGGTGCCGGAATACTTGAGATAGTCTTCCAGTTTAATACCGCTGTACATCATGCGGTATTCCATATCGCGCACCATGTTGTCGATCTGCCGTTCGACTAAAATGTCGGGAATATCGACCTCGGTAGCCGCGGTCACCTGATCGATGATCTTGTTTTCTTCTTCGATCTTCGCGTTCTTTTCTTTATTTTCTTTGAGTTTTTTAACGACGCCTTCTTCCAGTTCCTTTACGGTGGCGTATTCGCTGCCGTCTTTCACCAGTTCGTCGGTCAGTTCGGGGACGACCTTTTTCTTCAGCGCGTTTACTTTCACGGCGAACACGGCGTCCTTACCGGCGAGTTCTTTGGCGTGATATTCTTCGGGGAATTTGACCTGAACGTCTTTTTCTTCGCCCGCTTTCATGCCGACGACGCCTTCTTCGAATCCGGGAATGAAGGAGTGCGAACCGAGGGTCAGATCATAGCCTTTGGACGTGCCGCCTTCAAACTTCTTTCCGTCGACGCTGCCGGAATAGTCGATGTTTGCGGTGTCGCCTTCTTCCGCGGCGCGATCGGTCACGTCTTCGTAAGTCGCGTTCCGTTCTTTAATGGCGTTTTCTTCGCGTTCCACGGCGGCTTTTTCCTCTTCCGCGGTTACATTATACGCCACTTTCTCGATTTTCATACCCGTGTATGCGCCCAGTTTTACTTCGGGTTTGACGGGCGCGACGATTTCAAACGTGACGCCTTTGTCGTTCATATCTTTCAGCGAAACGTCGGGGCTGCCCAGAACGACCAGTTCGGTTTCTTTGTCCAGAATTTTGCCGTAATGTTCGGGAAGAGCAACGTTGACCGCTTCTTCAAAAAACACGCCTGCGCCGTAGGTCTGTTCCAGCACCTTTCTCGGCACTTTGCCTTTACGGAACCCGGGCAGACTGTATTTGCCCTTGTTTTTCTGGTACGCCTTTTCAACGGCGGCTTCCCATTCGGCGGGGTCGAGTTTCATGGTGAACTTTACGGTGCTTTTCGCGCCGGCTTTCTTGGTGTATTTCATTGTATTTCTCCTGCAATATTGGTTTCGGCAAGTATTGTAC
Source organism: uncultured Clostridia bacterium (assembly GCA_934272745.1). Lineage (GTDB taxonomy): Bacteria > Bacillota > Clostridia > Christensenellales > Borkfalkiaceae > SIG402. Next base: position 31,767 of record CAKQSI010000022.1, read on the forward strand.
CATACCGCGGGAAAAATAGCAAACGAAAGTACCGTCTTTTTCGTTTTATTTTTTCTTATTTAGATAGAGATTCCCGGTCGGGAATTATCCTTCCGGTGCCTGATTAACTTCGTCCGGATTTCCGAACAAAGCCGTTCAGACCCTATGGAAAAACTTTTTTGCAAGCGAAAACGGACTTGCGGGGAAACGCAAGTCCGTTTTTGCTCGTGCATTTTTTACGCCGCTTTCTTTTCAGTTTTACACCGCTGCTCGTTTTCTGCGGCTACCCTTTTGTTTTATTCAGACTTGCGCTTCTGCCCGGGCTGTTTTACTCCGCTTTTCCGTTCTGGTCAGACTTTTTATTTTAACGACCGACTTTTTACCCGGCTTGTTCTGCCCCGCTTTTTCATTTCACCCAGTACCGCTGCTGGTACCGAAGGTCGCTTAAAAGTTCCTGACTGGTGCAATTTGATTTTTCCAGCAAGGCGGCATTCAGGCGCGTCGCGTCCAGCAGTTCCCCCTGCACCGACGCAATACGGGCATAACTGCGTGAAGATTCTTCCACCGTTTCCGACAGTTCGTCAAGGCTGTACGATACCTCCCGCAAGGTATAGCCGATGGCGCTGAGTTTCATTCCCACCGAATCCATACCCGTTTGAATGGTTTTATTGAGTTCGCGGAAATTTCTGTTCAGCGTTTCGTTGATAGTTCTGCCGACGTAAGCGGCGGACTCTTTCATCGTCTGCGCGAGCCGATCAGACTGCAACTGTCGAACAACCTGATACAGCGCTTCTTTTAGTGTGTCCGCACGCCCGGTCTGGAGATAGTAGATGACCATATCGGTATTGCCCCAGTCGGATTTAGAAATCCAAGGATATTGCACCGTCATTGCGTGATCGACGCTTTCGCTTTGCGCGGCAAGCATACGTATTTTTTCGCGGCTTTTTTCGTCTTCTTTGCCGTTGTTTGCGGAAAGCGTTGCCATTTCTTCGTTGAAGCGCGCCTTTTCCGACTGTAATTTTTCGGCAGACTTCCGTTTTTCCTCTTCAATCATTTTTTCGCATTTGGAAATTTTGACGGCTTTTGCCGGTTCACACCAAGCGTTCAGTCTGGCAAGCCGGAAGTCGCGCACTTTGCATTGTTCGACGTACTTTTTGTATTTCCGTAAATTTTTTAGATAGGCAGACCCGTATTTTTCAGAGTCGGGTTTCTTTGCGTCGCTGCTAACCATCCCGATAAAAGAGCCCAAACTGATGACGACTAACCACCCAAATCCGACGTAAAGACCGGCAGGCGGATCAAACCGACACAACATGTAGATATACGCAGCCAATCCGGGAATTCCGAGGATTCCGAAAACGATCTCAAGATAATGCAGAAATTTCGTTTCTCCCGACGGTTTTTCTGCCCGTTCTATACTTAGAATGCTTGCCCGTACTTCTTCTACGGTGGACGTTTTATACGGCGCAAGACCGCTCTCTTCCGTAATCGTGCCCAATTCGCCCAGCGGGCATTGATCCTGCCTGATTTTTTCGATATACTCCTCTATCGGCTTTTTCGCAAGCGCCTCTTCGTCAAGAATTGCCTGCACGTTTTCCTTATGCGCTTTTTCCCTCGCAGCCTCGACCGAACGCCTGTACGAAATCGCGTTTTCTTCGGCAACGATCTTGTTGGTGCAGGTGCTGATTTGCGACAATCCCGCGCGCAAGCCGAACAGTTCAGATACTGTTTTTTCTTTTGATAGTACGACCTCTTCCATTTTTATCCCTCGCAGAATTCTTCACAGCAAAATGCTGTATCGAATTTATTGTACAGCATATCGCTGTAAAATGTCAACAGAAATCATATTTTTGGGGGAATTTTTATGGAAATTTTTGCTAACCGATTAAAGGAACTGCGGCTGGAGCACGGTTTGACGCAACAAAAAATTGCAGAATTGCTGGGGTTAAGGCAGCAATCTTATGCGCGCTACGAGTGCGGTTCCGGCGAGCCGTCGCTTCGGACGCTGGTCGAAATCGCGAAACTTTTCGGCGTTTCGACCGATTATCTCCTCGGCTTGACGGATTATTAAAACGGTTCCTTGCCAAAAAAATTTAAAACTCATATAACGACTGATACTGGCTTTGAAGTGTTTCCTTCTGTTTGACAAGGTATCACTTCAGAAATTTGAAAGTAAAATTCCCGCACGGTTTCAGCGAAATTTGCACTTTGCCGCATTTCCGCTTTACAAAACCGCAATTGCATTTTATAATACAAGCGAAAATGCTTGCTCGCAAGGGCATTTTCGCGATGGATTTCATCAAAAACGGCGCTTTGCGGCGCAAAGCGAAAGGGCGCCAGCCCGCGGCAAAACTTGCTTTTGCCACCGTTTTTCGATTTAATACAAGCCTTGCTTGCAAGGGCATTTTCGCGATGGGTTTCAATAAGCGTGCACCCCACAAGGGGCGGCGCGGCACCCTGCCGCGGCGGGCGGAAACCCGTTTCCGCGCACGATTATTTTAATACAAGCGAGCCG
>CAKQSI010000023.1 GCA_934272745.1 uncultured Clostridia bacterium
TACTGGACGTACTACGAGCGGCGTTTAACGCCGCATAAATCGGTTTATCACCGCAAAAATAGTTAGGGATGGCGAATAGAATCCCTAAAATTATTTATTCTCCCCGTAGTTTTCCCTGTATTTCTGCACGTAAACCTTCAGAAGATCGTCAACCACGGTTCCGGCAATAGTCATTCCCATCAACGCAGGCAAAAAGGAAATACTGCCGGGAGCAATTTTCTCCCGCCCCGGCTTTTTAATCTCCTTATCCGCTTCTTCCTCTACGATTTTCGGAGAAGAACCTTGCGCCGCAACAGGCGCAGAAGCGCCGTCTTGCATTTCCGCCACAGAATCCCGCTCTTTAATTTCCGCAAGATTTTCCAAAAGCATGCGTTCCTTATCCCCGACCGGGGCGAACGCCGCTTTCACACCCGAAAAAACACCGCGTTTTCGCAGTTCTCTCCGCATCACCTTGGCAAGCGGACAACCGTCCGTCTTGGCAATATCCGCAACCTGAATTTGCAGCGGTTGCAAGCGATTTCCCGCCCCCATGGCGGTAATACAAGGCTTTTTTGCCTGTTTTGCACGCTGAACGATCAAAATTTTCGCCGTCACCGTGTCCACGCAATCCACGACGTAGTCGTACGCCGAAAAGTCGATAAAATCGGCGTTTTCCGGCAGGAAAAACTCGTGATACGCCACAACTTCGGTCCGCGGTGAAATTTCCGCAATCCGCGCTTTCATGACGTCCACTTTGCCTTTCCCGACAGTCGAAGCAAGCGCTACGATCTGCCGGTTGAGGTTGGAAACGTCCACCACGTCGCGATCGACCAGCGCCAAACCGCCGATACCTGCCCTTGCAAGCCCCTCGGCAACGTAGCCACCCACGCCGCCGACGCCAAACACGGCAACTTTTTGTTTTTGTAAAAAGGAAAGAGCGCCCTTTCCGATCAGACGCTCCGTTCTTGAAAATACTTGTTCGGTCGTAAAATTTTGATCCATATTTTCTCCGTTATGGTAAACATTCGCAATCGGAATAAACGCCGCAAGTTCGCACTACGCCACGCCGCAATAATAAACATGCCGCAGAAAGAAGATAGCCCGCATCAACCGCGCAGTTTCGCTTTAAATTCGTCCGAAGACTCGATCATATGCCGTGCATGGGCGATTGCTGCCGCCTCGGTCTCGTCTCCGCCGACCAGACGCGTAACCTCGATCACCTTTTCTTCTGTCGAAAGAACGCGCACTCCGGTGGCCGTTCTGCCGCCCTCTTCCCTCTTGAAAATCAAAACGTTTTCATCTGCCATTGCCGCTATCTGCGGAAGGTGCGAAATGACGATGAGTTGCGAAAATAAAGCGATTTTACAGAATTTTTCTGCCACGACGCGGGCGATTCTGCCGGAAATCCCGGTATCGATCTCGTCGAAAACACAGGTTTCCGTCCCCTCGGCTTCCGCCGTGCGGGCTTTGATTGCCAACATGAACCGGCTCATTTCGCCGCCGCTGATGATTTTTGCGAGCGGTTTGACCGGTTCGCCGGGGTTGGGAGAAAGTAAGATTTCCACGCTGTCAAACCCGTTGGAAGTCAACTTTTCTTCGGTTTCCGCCTCTTCCGGGAAGGGAGAAAAGCGCACTTCTACCACGCTTTTTGCCATGCCCAGCTCGTTTAATTCCCCCATCACGGCGGAAGAAAACGCAGCCGCTGCCGTTTCACGTTCCTTGCGGAGCCTGCGACAAATATTATATACCTGTTTCAGGTATTTTGCTTTTTCCGATTCTAATTTGATCAGGCGTTCGGCAGCACCGGAAAGCGCGTCGTACTCTTTCTTGGCAGAAGATAAAAACGCCATCGTTTTGTCATAACTGCCGCCGTATTTGCGGAAAAGCGAACGAAGTTCTTCGATCCGGTCTTCTACCTCGGCAAGTTTTTTCTCGTCCAGATCGACCGAAGAAGCGTAATCTTCCGCCGTAGCGCCCACGTCTTCCGCTTCGGAAACCAAGGCGGCAAGCCGGACGGAAAGTTCCTCGTACTTTTCGTCGAACCCGGAAACACGCGCCACGTTTCTCAACGCGTCGCGCAGCCCGTCCAAAGCGCCGCCGTCGCCCGAAAGCGCGTTCGTTGCGTCGGACAGGTTTTCGATAATTTTTTCCGCACTCTGCAGTTTTTTGCGTTCCGCAGTCAGGCGGTCTTCTTCCCCCTCCTCGGGGGCGACGCGCTCGATCTCGTCGATCTGAAAGCGCAGAATATCCAGCCGGCGCAGACGATCTTCCTCACTGCCTCCGATTTTTTGCATGGCAGCCGAAATCTCTTTGAGTTTTTCCGACGGCTCCGCAAGGCCATCTAAAAGCGCGGCAACGTTCGGATTGAACCCGTCGATCAGTTTTAATTGCAGATTGTTTTTCAGAAGCGCAAAATGATCGCTTTGTCCGTGAATATCGACCAGCCGCCCCGTTACTTTTTTGAGAACGGTAGCGGAAATCGGCTGTCCGTTCAGGCGGATTTCGTTTTTCCCCTCGGCGGTAAGGCGGCGGGAAACGGTCGCCAGTCCGTCTTCATCCGCTTCATAACCAAGGTCACGAATGAGGCCGTTTACTTCGGCAGAAGCGGTAAAAACGGCAACAACCGAACATTCTTTTTCTCCGCTTTTGATCATGCCGCGGTCGGCTTTCCCGCCCAGAACGAAGTTGAGCGAGTCCACCACCACCGATTTTCCGGAACCGGTTTCGCCGGACATGACGTTTAACCCCTCGCCGAACGGAATGACGCAAGAGGTGATCAGCGCAACGTTTTTAATTGAAAGCGACTGCAACATTTCGCCTTCTCCTTTCCGTTTTTATCGGGAAAACGGGACGCTTATTTTTGTCGTTTTTACGGAATACGACGAATTTTGCGGCAATCCGCAACAACCACCGACGTTTGCTTCCGTAAACTTTACCACAAAAGCCGCAAAATTCTGTTTCTGCGGCTTTTTGCTTATTACTCAACGAAAAACTTCTTCAAACCGCGAAAGGACGACCGAAACCTCCGCCTCGCTCCGGACGATAACGAGGAGCGTATCGTCCCCGGCGATCGAACCCAGAATCTCGGGAAGCGCCAGTTTATCGACGGCGTTGCCCGCCTGCCCGCCACACCCCGGCAGAGTGTGGATAACGATCAGATTGTTGACGTGTTTGATGGAAAGGACGCATTCGCGGAACAGATTGATGACTTTGTTGGTGATCTTCAGTTCCTTACCGTCCTGATAGGCGTAGCGGTATTTCTTTTTGGTGCCGGCAACTTTCACCAAGCCCAACTGGTTGATATCGCGCGAAACGGTTGCCTGCGTGACGTTGAAACCGGATTTGACCAGTTCGTTTGCGAGTTCTTCCTGCGTTTCGATTTCTTTTTCAAAAATAAGTTCGAGAATTTTGGCGTGTCTTGCCGATCTTGACATAACGGTAACTCCTTTTCCCCCGCTTTCGGGGTTATCTGCTCCAACTGCTGAATTTTTGTCTTAGTACGTCGTAAAAGTTCCAGCCCTTTTTGCGATAGAACCGCAAGGGACGACGATATTTTTCCACATATACCCGGTCGCCCGGCTTTAACTGCCCGACGGTAACGCCGTCCGAAACCACTTCCGCGTCCGCGCCGTCGCCGATGAGAAGTTCGATCTTCTCCTTATCGGGGAGAATGATGGGGCGACTGCGCAAAGAATGGGCGCATACGGGAGCCAGTGCGATGGCTTTGATTCCGGGGGAAAGAACGTTTCCTCCCGCCGACAAAAAATATGCGGTAGAACCCGTGGGGGTAGAAACAATGACTCCGTCCGAAACGAAACTATCGAGCAGGTTTCCTCCCGCGAACGCACTGATTTTTACCACCTGCCGGTCGGTTTTTTCTCCGCTTTTTCGCTGAATCACTACGTCGTTCAGGGCAAGCGCGGTCTTGTTTCCCGCCGTCATTTTCAGCATCGTGCGATCGTCCGCAATCAGATTTCCGGAAATAAGACAGTTTGCGAGGTCGTCAATCGATCTTTCATTCGCTTCGAACTCGGTCAGAAAGCCGAGTTCGCCCCGATTGATACCGAGGACAGGCAGCGCATTTTTGACCGCAAAGGAAGCGGCGCGGAGTATGGTTCCGTCCCCGCCCACGACGACCAGCGCGTCCAGACCTTTCGCAGTTTCCGTAAAATCGAGAATGCGCGTTGTTTCGATCCCCGCCGCACGAAAGCGGGCGGTCACGTTTTTTTCGATTTCCCCTTGCGGATCTTTATCGGGATTGATAAAAAGACCGATCTTTTTCATGGTTCCTCTGTTTTCGCCGCTTTTAACGCCACTAATCTGCCATAACAACGATACGGGCATTGCCGCTTTAATTTTTTCTTTACTGCACGCTACTGCGATATGTGCGGTTATTTCACGTTTTCGCACGCGCGATTATTTGCCGCGCGCACCTGTTTCCCGCTTTTATCCTCGCGCTTACTTGCTGCGCGTGAGCATTTCTTTGATCAGACTTTCAAAAAAGGGCGTACTAAGTCCGCACGCGGGAAGGAGCAGCAGCGCTTCGTTTGCGGCGTTCTCCGCTACCTTTCTTGCCCCGGAAAGACCAAACAGGCTGACGGTGGTCAGTTTCTGTTCCTTCTCGTCTTTACCGACGCTTTTGCCGAGTTCTTCTTTCTTTCCCACAACGTCCAGAATATCATCCGTCGTCTGAAACAAAACGCCCAGTTTATCGCCCAGTTCTTCCATTTTAAGGGAAGTATTGCCCTTTGCCGCCTGCTCGCCGAGCAGCAGCGCCGCCGTGATGAGTTTTCCGGTTTTTAAGCGTTGCAGAGTGAAGAGTTCTTCTTCTCCGCCCGTCTTTCCTTCCGAAGTCAGATCGATGGCTTGTCCGCCGATCATGCCGAGGTCGCCCGCGGCGGAAGAAAGAATACGCCCTGCGGCGAGATTTCCGCAGGAAAACAGCGTTTCGTACGCCTTATTGAGGAGGGCGTCACCCGCTAAAATCGCCATCCCTTCCCCGAAAACTTTGTGGTTGGTCAGTTTTCCCCGACGATAATCGTCGTTGTCCATAGCGGGCAGATCGTCGTGAATGAGCGAATAGGTGTGGATCATTTCCAGCGCCAGAGCGGAAGGCATTGCGCGGGATTCTTCCCCGCCGAGCGCGTCCGCGCAAGCAAGCACCAGCACCGGGCGCAGACGTTTGCCGCCCGCAGTCAGACTGTAGACGAAAGCGTCTTTCAGCGTTTCGGAAACGAACGGCGCAGCTTTCAGATAGCTTGACAGCGCGGTTTCGAACCGCGCGCGGTAATTATCGTATCGATCGCGATAATCCATTCGTTTTCCCCCCTTAAAACGTCCGTCCGCATAACGGAAAGCCGCGATTATTTTTTCGCCATGCGGCGCTGCGCCGCGATGACGGTATTATTTAAAAGCATAGCGACGGTCATGGGACCGACGCCGCCGGGTACGGGCGAAAGATAGCCCGCAACTTGTTTTACGCCGTCAAAATCCACGTCGCCTTTCAGTCCGGATTCCGTCCGGTTGATGCCGACGTCGACGACAACCGCGCCGGGCTTTACCATATCGCGCGTCACGAAGCCGGGTTTTCCGATCGCGGCAACGAGAATATCCGCCTCTTTCGCAATCTCTTTCAGGTTCTGCGTTTTGCTGTGGCAAACGGTCACGGTTGCGTCGGCGGCAAGCAGCAAAAGCGCCATGGGCTTGCCCACGATGTTGCTTCTGCCAAGTACGACGGCGCGTTTCCCTTTCACTTCCACGCCGGTGGAAGCGATCATTTCCATCACGCCGGAAGGCGTGCAGGCGGTAATCGTCGGCTTGCCCAGTAAAAGGTTCCCGACGTTTTCGGGATGAAAGCCGTCCACGTCCTTTTCGGCGGGAATTTCGCCGAGCACGGTCTGTTCGTCAATATTCTCCGGCAGCGGCAGTTGTACCAGAATTCCGTCCACCGTATCGTCGTTTTTGAGTTCCCGCACCGCGGAAACGACCTCTTCGGTCGTCGAATTTTCGGGAAGGATCACCTGCATGGAAATCATTCCCGCACCTTCCGCCGCGCGGTGCTTATTGCGGACGTAGACTTCGGAAGCGGGATTATTCCCCACCAGAACTACAGCGAGAGTGATCTTTCTGCCGTACTTTTCAAAAAACGCGGCGGCGTCTACCCGCGCGCGTTCGCGAACCGCAGCCGCAAGCGCCTTGCCGTCGATTATTTCTGCCTGTCTTATCACGGAATCTTCCCCCGCTAAAGCGGCTGCCTTTTCGGCGGAATCCGCACTCACGTAAGCGGAAATCGTTTTTTTTGCGGCGCTCATGCGGTTTCACCCGCGCGCTTTTTCAAAAATCCGGAAAGCACGCCGTTGACGAACTGCGGGCTGTTTTCCGCGGAATACACGCGGCAAAGCCCCACCGCCTGATCGATGGAAACGGCAGCGTCGATGCCGGTCAGATAGCGCATTTCCACCACGCCTAAAAGTAACGCCGCAAGGTCGGCTTTGAAAATACGATCCACCGAAAAGCCGGTGGAAAGTTCCGCAACTTCGGCTTTGGCTTCCGGTAAACGTTCCTTTGCCGCGGCGTAAAGTTCTTCCGCAAAACTAAGCACGGAACCGGTCAGTTTCGCTTCCTGAAACAGGGAAGTTTTCAACGCTTCGTCCCATTCCCCGGTAAAGAGGTAGGCGAAGATGAGTTTGTAAACGCATTCTCTTGCAAGTTTTCTCATAATTATCCTTTTGATCTGCGGGGAAATCGCCTGTAAAAGGTTCCGGCAATGAGTCTCCACGCCGGACAGACTTTCGCCGGAATTCTCCGCCGTAAAATTTTACGAAGTAACGCCGCGGCTTTCCCGTAGAAAACGGCGCTTTCAGGCGCTGACCGTTTCCGGTAAAATCCGCGTAAAACAAGACGAAATGCCGCAACGAAATTCGTTACGGCATAACTTTCCTGTTAAACGGCGGACGCTTCTTCCGGGAAGATCACGCCGCGGACGTGTACGTCCACGTTTGCGATCTTGAACTCGGACATCGCTTCCACGTTGTGCTTGACGCTTTCCTGAATGCGGAAAGCAAGATCCGGCACGCTGTTGCCGTAGGTCATCATGACCGATACGTCCACGTAAATGCCTTCTTTTTCAAAGTTGATCTTGATCCCGTCGCGCTTGCCGATCTTCCCCGTCCTAGAATACAGGGCGACGCCCGCAATCTCGGAAACGGCGATCGCCACGATCGCGCTCACGATGCTTTTATTGTAAGAAATTTTCCCTTTCTGTCCCGAGGAAGGAACTTTCTTTAAATTTGCCATGCTACACTCCCCGCGCCGAAAAAAGAATCCGGCGCTCGTTTATCTTAAGTATACCACAATCCTCGCCTTTTGTCATCTTTTTGCAAGGATTATACGTGCATAATTTTTACGTTTTCCGCAGAAAGCCCGGTTTCGGTACGAACCAAATGGAAAATGGTTGCAACCTCTTCCTTGGTCGGCTCGTTTCCGCCCACCATAACGCTGACCGATTCGCCGCTTAAATTGATCGTGACGGCGACTTCTTCAAAGCCTTTGGCGCGAATCAGGTTTTCCAGCAGCAGTTCGTTTTCCATCGCGGTAACGATGGCGAGTTTTTGCTTTCCGGCGTCTTTATACTCCTGCGATTCTTTATCCGCAGTGGTTAAAACGGCGTCTAAAATGGCGATTTCCGCGTTACGGTTGGAACTTTTTTCCGTCTTCATACTGGAAAAGAAGGTGGAAGTGGTTACGGCGCCCTTATCTTTGGACGGATTGCCCGTCAAAACGAAATTGAGCGCGGCGGTCACCGCAAGCAACAGAACCATACTCGTTACGATCACGATTTTTTTCTTTTTGGACATAGTGGTTTATCTCCTTTTCAATTTTATTTGATTTTGGATTTAGATATGAATTTCGTATAAATTTCCGGCGCGACTACGCAAGACTTTCCGAAATCTGCCGCAAAATTTCCGCACGCCGGCAATCGCCTTATTTTTGGAATACGTTTTTGTTTTCGTTCCCACGGCAATCTTTTTTCGGCAAACCGATTTTTTTAACTTTATTTCCGCTCCCGATACCATTTTGGGCGGTTGCAGTCTTACCTCCGCGCCCGCGGCTGATTTTTGCGGGTTACAGTCTTACCTCCGCGCCCGCGGAAAAATCTGCACGCTTGCCCCGGGGACGTTTAAAAGCGACACGCAGGCGCTTAAAATGCGCTGCCGGACGACGTAGTCGGAAGCGCCGTCCGCCACCACCGCCACCCCTACGACGGGCGGATAATTTTCCTTTAATACAACCACTTTTCCGCCGGAGGACACCGGAGTGCCGTCGTCTTTTTTATACGGAACGCTTTCGATGCCGGAAGAAACGGTGATCATCACTTCCACTTTCCCCGCGCCGTCGATTTCGGACAAAACGGATTTTAAGCGCGTTTCAAGAAGCGCCACGTAGGTTTCGGACGTCAAACCGGACGAATCGTCGGTTTTACTCTTCTTCGTCCCGGAAAAAGAGGTGAAAAACAGCACGAGAACCAGCGCGCCGAGAGCGATTGCAAGCAGGACTTCTTTATTCTTGATCTTGCGAAACCGTTCTTTCACTTTACGAATCGCTTCCGCCATAGATGGTCACGTCCTCCTCGGTCAGCATCAGATACGCCGCAGCCGTTTTTCTTAGTTCTACTATATTCGTTTTTTCGCCGGATATGCTTGTTTTCTCTATTTTTAAAAGTGCTTTTTTGATCTGAAATCCCGCGTCGAAATCGCCGTAAAGCGTGACCTTCGCGCTATAGCCGCAGCCACGCAAGTAATTTTCGGTCATTTTTTCGAGAGAAGCGCGCTTGCTTTCCGAAAAAATACCGGAAGAAACTTCCGAAAAGGCGGCGCTTTCTCCGGAAAAATCCGGCAGTCCCTCCACGTTTCCGTTTTTGATCGCCAGAAGCGGCCGCAGAAGCGACACGGCAAGCAGCATCGTGAGTACGCCCATGATCGGCTTATACAACTTTCCGCCCCGATATAATACGCCGAGGACGACCGAAAGCACCGATACGGTTAAAATTCCGAAAAGCCAGGTCTTCATATTTCTCCTTAAACACTATCCCTTCTGCAATGTTCGGCTCGTCTGCCCGCACACCCCATGTCCGCCGTAACGCCGCCATTTCCAAACCTTATCCAACGTCTGCCGTTCCATCGGCTTCTCTCCCGAAAACTCATCCCATTCCCGCCGTGGAAGCGAGAAATCCGAACAACGTTACGATATACAAAAACACGCCGGCAGAAACCGTCCCGGCGGCAAATTCCGCCACAGAAGAAAGATCGTTTAAATAGCCGCAGGTCTTTTCTTCCCCCAGCGGCTGCAGGACGCCGGACGCGGCTTTCAGACAGGCGGAAAAAAGAAGCAGTTTTACCACCGCGGAAAACAGCAGCGCCGAAATGAGCAGCAGCGCAAAATAACCGAGCGCGTTTTTGACCTCGATTCCCGCGGCGAGCAGAAGATCGAAACCGTCTTTGATGGTTCCGCCGACAAGCGGAACGGAATTGCCTACGGCGTACTTCAACAGTTTATAGGAAACGCCGTCGTGACTTGCCGCAGTAATTCCCTGCATACCTAAAAAGAGCGAATACACCGCCACCGTGGTCATGACCAGCCACTTTGCAACGCTTTTGACAAGGGAAAACAGATGCGCCGTTTTGATGCTTTCGGACAGGTGTCCGAACACCGACAGCAGCACCATGGCAGAGAGCAGCGGAAACGCCACGGAAGAAAACAGCGACAAAATACCGGTGGATAAAAAGGCGCCGGCTGCCTGATAGGCGGCGGCGGAAGCCGTTGCTCCGCTTGCGGTAAGCAGGGCAAGCAGCAAAGGAAACAGCACCGCCGCCTGATCGCGCACCGAAAGCAGCGCTTCCTTTGCCTGTCCGATGACGGAAAACGCCGCAACCAGCGTCAGCGAAAGCACCACCGCATAGCCGGCGTAGAACACCACGCTGCCCACTTCTTCCCGGCAGAAACCGTTTTTTTCGGAAGCAAGAAGCGAGGTCAGCACGGACACACCCACCACCGTACAAATCAGAGAAATATATTTCCCAAGCGTAGCAAACAGCACCGTTTTTAGTAATGCGGCAAAACTGCCAAACGAAAAGCGATAGTTTCCGGTCGCCATTTCGCGTACCGTTTCCCATACGTCTTTTTCGGCAAACAACGCGCGCTGTTCCTCGGTCATCTGTTCGAGAAGGGAGGAAAATTCGCTGTCTTCTAACGCTTTCAAGTCCTCTTCTATGGTGCGGAAATATTCCGAATCGGTTGCAGAAGACGGACTTTCCGCAAAAGCCTTGGGGAGATGGTCGGTCGAGCGCCAGAATAATACGGCAAAAAGGAGTGAAAAAAGCAGCGCAATGGCGGACGGAATTTTATTGCGGCTTTTCCTGTATATTGCCTGCACCGTTCCCGATTTTGCATACCGTTGTTTGTTTTTGAGAACACAGGTTTGCTTTTCGTATGGTTTTACAATTGAATTTATTTTCCCGTTTTTTGCCGGTATTTTACGCTTTTGCCTCCGGAAATTTCCCTTTTTCCCGCGCCGGTTTCCCGCAGATAACGGCGAAAGAAGCGGCTTTGGGCGCGGGACTCTTGCGGCAGACCTGTCTGTAAAACCCTTGCCGGTTGATTGTTTTTTCGGACGGTTCATCTCCGTTTTCTCCTTTATAAAAGTTCCGAAACGACGGATAGCAGTTCCCGGAACACGGGCATTGCGAGCAAAAATACGCCGATTCTGCCCGCCAGCACAATTTTACTTGCCAGCGATTTATTACCGAAGTCCTCTACCGTTTCGGACGCCGTTTCGGTCAGATAGCCGATCCCCACCATTTTCAGCAGTCGGACGTAAACGGTGCTGTCGATACCGCTTTTTTCCACTGCGCCCGAAAAGGCGGATACGATCTCTGCAACGCCGGAAAGCAGCAGTGACAAAATCAGCATTCCCGCCGCAACGGACAGTGCAAACGCCAGTTCCGGACGCTCACCTTTGACGGTTAAAATAGCGACCGAAACGGCAACCGCGATCCCGATCACGCGCAACAATTCCATTTTTTCGTCCCTTTCACTTCTCTACAAATAAAAAATGTCCCGAATACTGTCAAACAGGTCGGAAACCATCGTGATTACCATCGACAGCACGATGACGAGCCCGGCGATCCCGACCAGCGTCGCGATGTCGTCCCGATCGGACTTTTTCAGGATTTGCGTGATGACCGTGATTAAAATACCGATCGCGGCGATCCGGAACAGCACCGAAACGTCCATATTTTCCCTCCTTTTCTTTTGCCTTGCGTGCTTTTTGCGGTGCATATACCGTCAATCGGGTTGTGACGGCGTCTTTATCACGCAACGCAAAAAAAACCGACGGCAACACTTTACTGGTAATTCAGAAGGCTTTGCCTTTACAGCGCAGCAATGAACCCGTCCTGGCGGTGTGCCTTTGCAGCGCAGCAATAAACCCGTCCCGGCAGTGTGCCTTTACAGCGCAGCAATAAAGCCGTCCCGGCGGTTTCTCACAGCGCAAACAAAAACAGCGCAACCCCGGCAAAAAAGCCGAGTTTCCGATATAATTTTCCGTTTTTTTCGGCGGCGGCGCGAGTGTCACGTTCCTTTTCTTCCAGATAGCACAGCGCGCTTTGTATCACGCCCTGCACCGCCAGATAATCGCTTTTATAGAGCGCCAAAAGAAAGGAATCCGTCATCGAAATTTCCTCGTCGCTGACGCCTGCGGGGCACACGGTTGTATCGTTTTTTGCATACCGTTCGTAGAAATCCGCGCACGGCACGCCGGAAAAGAGATCCGCAGGGGTGGACTTGAACGTCGTTACATGCGCTTTGGCAAAGCGGAAAAATTGCAGCCCGTCCCGAAAGAACGCATGTCTTTTTTCCTCCCGCTTCGCCGCAAGTATTCCGCAAAAAACACTGACGGCAAGAAGCGCCCCGCCGATTACCATTCCGCTCATTCTTTCTCCCTCTTGTTTTATTGAATACAACTTGCGGCATCACAACCTCGGCGCCCGTGCGGCGAGCGGTTTTTACTGAAACCTCGGGGTTCTTGCCGCAAATTATTCTTGCGCTGTGCTTTTTAACCCGCGCCGGCAGAAAGCAAAATCCTTTGCGGTGCACCGTCGTTTTTATTTTTATACACTACCGCGTACCGCAAGCCCTTTTCCTGCACTAATCCGATGAAGCGTTGCATTTCGCGAAGTTCCGGGTAAGCCGCAAGGGCGGCGGCAAGAGTATCGCCGTGCACGGAGCAAAAAACCGTAACGCCGGCGTGCATAGCGGAAAGCACGGCTTTTGCGTCCACCTCCCCCAAAATCTCGTCTGTCAGAATAACGTCCGGGTGCAGAGAACGGATCGCCGCGGAAAACGCTTCCCTTTTGGGCATTTGTGCGATGACGTCCGCGTGGCGGAAAGTTTGTCCTGCGGAAAGTTCTCCGCGTTCGTCGATCAGGACGGTTTCCGCCCCTTCTTTTTCCGAAAAAAACCAACCAAAATCGCGCAGAAGGGTCGTTTTCCCGCCTGCCGGGGGCGAAAATATTAAAGTTGAGTGCCACCTGTCGTTTTCTTTCAGAAACGGCGCAAGTTGCTCGGCATTGCCGAAAACCGGCATAGGAATGCGCACGCATAGCGACGTAACCTCTGCAATCGACAGCACTTTGCCGGTTTCCGTCACTGCCCGCCCGGCAACGCCGATCCGCACCCCGTAGGACCCGTACAAAGCGCCGCGCCGGAGGTCGTCCGAAATACGATAAACGGCGTTTCCGCTTAAGCTAAAAAGACAGGCGGCAACGTCGTCCTCTGTTGCAATGATAGCGAGTCCGATATTGTCCGTTGCGCCGTTTTTGCCGAGATAGGCTTTCTTTTGTATCAAAAATTGATTTTCGGAACCGGTTTTTTGCGATTTTTCGCCGAAAAACACCGTGACCGGACAATTTTTTCGCAGGCGAATCTCCCACACGTTCTGGATTTTTTTCAGCGGCGATTGCAATCGTTCCGGCAAAAAGGCGATCTGTCGTGTGAAAATATCACCCGGACTTTCTTCGTTTTTCGCACTCCCGCTTCTAAATTGCGCGCGAGGCGCCAAAGGCGCGCCTCCTGCGCAAGGCACTGCCAAGAGTTCGCTTTCCGCGCAGGGCACTGATAGAAATCTACTCTCCGTACGGGGCCCTGATAGAAATCTACTCTCCGCACGGGGCGCCGCCCCTTTTTCCGACTTGTCCACTGAAAAAACCGCTTTCATCCCATTGCTCCTTTTTCACTTTATGCCGAAAGACTGCGGCATATGCTTTAAAATTCGCTTTAAGAGTAAAATTCCTCCCCCGATTTTTCTCAATTGCTTGACAAAGCCGGCATATTGCCATATAATAACATTAGTTATATAACACTTGTTATTGTAAGGAGGTTCTTATGCCGCCGAAAACGAAACTATCGCGGGAAGATATCGTTTCTGCAGCGCTTTCTTTGGTGGAAGAAGGGGGCGAAAACGCGCTTTCCGCAAGAGCGGTCGCGGGGAAACTGGGCGTTTCCACCCAGCCCATCTTTACCCACTTCCCCACCATGGAAGACCTGAAAAAAGCCGTCATTTTTGCCGCGGCAGACGCTTATCACGCACGGCTGAAAGCCGAAATGAATAGCGGGAAATACCCCCCTTACAAAGCCAGCGGCATGGGATATATCGCCTTTGCCGGCGAACACCCGGGGCTGTTTCACCTGCTTTTTATGCGCGACCGCAAACAGGAATTGCCCGACCCCGACGGCGATTTTACCGACGGACTTTTGCCCGTAATTGAAAAAAGCACCTCTCTGGACGCGGAAGCGGCAAGAAGTTTCCACTTTCCCATGTGGGTATTCGTCCACGGGATTGCCACCATGTCGGCGACAGGGTATCTGCAGCTGGACGAAAACACGATAAGCGAGTTGCTTTCCGCAGAATATCTTGCGATGAAAGCGCATTATGAAGGACTAAGGAGCCGGAATGGAACCGAAAAACAATAAAGAAAATCCGCTTTCCGCAGAAGCGGAACGCCTGAACGTTGAAAATAGTGCCGATTTTCGCGGCGCTGAAAGCTGCGCTTCCCCGGCGGCAACCGGCGGCGGTTCTTTTGAACCCCCGGCGATCGAGATCTGCGGGCTGAGTAAGCGGTATAAAGACGTGCTGGCGGTTGACGACCTTTCGTTGACCGTCCGCGAAGGGGAAATTTTTTCGCTGCTGGGCGTCAACGGCGCGGGAAAAACCACAACCGTTAAAATGCTGTGCTGCCTGACCCGCCCCACTTCCGGCGACGCGCGCGTGTTCGGACACAGTATTCTGAATGAACCTGCCGCCGTCAAGTCACTCATTGCCGTTTCCCCGCAGGAAACCGCCGTTGCGCCCAAACTATCGGTGGAAGAAAATCTAAGGTTGATCGCCGATCTGTCCGGACTTCCCAAGGCGACAGCCCTGCGTGCCGTGCAGGAAACGGCAAAGCGGCTTTCTTTAGATTCCGTCATGAAAAAACGTGCAGGGACACTTTCCGGCGGGTGGAAACGCCGCCTCAGCATCGCCATGGCGCTGATTTTAAACCCGAAAGTGTTGTTTTTGGACGAACCCACTTTGGGGCTGGACGTCATTGCAAGGGCGGAACTTTGGGAAGTCGTCCGCGAACTCAAGTCGCACACCACCGTCGTTTTGACCACGCACTATATGGAGGAAGCGGAAGCCCTTTCCGACCGTGTTGCCGTGATGAAAGGCGGGAAATTGCTTGCCGTGGGCAGCGTTTCCGAACTCAAAGAAAGCACCGGTTCCGCCCGGCTGGAAGACGCGTTCCTCACCCTTGTCGGGGCAAGAAATGCGGCAGAAAGAACAGCAAAAGACAGTGCAGAAGAATTGCAAAACGACGAGGAGAACGGAAAATGAAAAAGACTTTTGCCCTTGCCGTAAGAAACGGCAAGGAGACTTTACGCGATCCGTTGAATTTATTTTTCGGCTTGGCATTTCCGCTGCTTTTGCTGCTTCTTTTGACGGCAATACAGCGCAACGTGCCTGCCGACCTGTTCACTTTAGAAAAACTGACGCCCGGCGTTGCGGTGTTCGGCTACTCCTTTTTAACGCTGTTTTCGGCAATGCTGCTGGCAAAAGACCGCGCCGGCGAATTTTTGACCCGCCTTTACGCGATGCCGATTTCTGCAGTGCAATTTATTGCCGGCTATGCCCTGCCGCTTTTCCCGGTTGCTGTGATGCAGACTGTCGTTACTTTTGGCACGGCGTTTGCTTTAGGGCTGAAAGTCACCGGCGCCGCCTTTGCCTGTGCGGGCGTTTCGCTGCTGTCTTCCCTGTTTTTCATCGCTTTGGGGTTGGTTGCGGGAAGTTTGTTCAACGATAAGCAAGTCGGCGGTCTTTGCGGCGCACTGCTTACCAACCTGACGGCTTTGACTTCCGGCGCCTGGTTCGACCTTGCTATGGTGGGCGGCACATTTAATAAAATGGCGCACGTTTTGCCGTTTGCAAACGCTGTCGATCTGGGCAGAAGCGCCATTGGTGGCAGTTTTGCGGGGACGCTCTCCTGCTGGATCATTCTTGTTGCATACATCGTCGTCACCGCCGTTCTTTCCGTGCTGTGCTTTTTGCGGCAGATGAAGAAACATTGATTTCTGAGTGCAGGCTACACCGAAGTTAAAACAGATTTAGTGTGAACGCCTCTATACTGAATTTAGTGTGAACGCTTCTATACTTAATAACGACAGATAAAAACCGGCGCCCGGCGGAAATTTTTCCGCCGGGCGCCACCCTTATAAAACAGTTATAAATACGGCACGATTAAAGTCCGAGTTGAAATGACAAGTGCGGCGAGAAAGCGTTAAATGGCAAAACGACACGTTGACACAAACCAAATATGTCGAAATATTTCTCTCTCACCCGGCAGAAACCATCCGAAAAAGAGCCTATCCGACGAGGCTTGGATTTCCCTTTAGCAAATCACAATATACCCCGGCATACAATCTGATCCGCAAAATCAACAAAGACTTCTTCACATAAAAACACGGCGTACGGAAAACCGTACGCCGAATTATCTTTCGTATATTAGGGATTCCATCCGTCATCACTATCTACCGAAAAGGCGTCTTTTTCGCCCTTTCTCACGGGCGCTCGGGCGCCGTACAACCGGTACGGCAACCCTCACGCCTGTGGTAAATCATCAAAAAACACGCTCTTTTCGGTGCTTCCGCATTTTTGCGGTGAAGAAATCGCCGCTTGCGATACCGGTTTTGCAAGGTAAACACCGAAATTATGTTGCTCATTTAACAAGCAAAAACCGATTTGTATCTGCAAAAATAGTTATGGATGGCGGATGGAATCCCTATCGGAACTTAAAACTAAGTCGATTACTTGTTGCCGAGAAGTTCGCTGATGGAAGCGCCACCTGCACCTTCTTCGTCTTTCCATTCATGTACTTCGTCGTCTTCCTTCGGAGCACGGGGTGCGCGCGGCTTTCTGGGAGCGGCGGCTTCACCTTCTTCTCTCGGAGCGCGGGGAGCACGGTTCGGATTGGTTTTACGAACTTCGGGTTCCGGCAGAAGCGCTTTGATGGAAAGGGTCATCTTTTCCTTTTCGGGATCGAGGTCGAGAATCTTCGCTTCAACTTCCTGACCGACGGACAGGACGGAAAGCGGGTTATCCAGCCAATCGTGCGAGATCTGGGAAATGTGAACCAGACCGTCGATGTTTTTGTCAACTTCGACAAAAGCGCCAAACGGGACGATACGGACGACTTTGCCTTTGATCACGCTGCCGATAGGATATTTTTCCGCGGCAAGTTCCCAAGGCTTCTGCTGCAACTGTTTATAGCCGAGGGAAACCTTTTTCGCTTCTTCATCGATCTTGATGATCTGGAAGTTATATTTTTTGCCGATTTCGAGAACGTCGGCAGGGCTGTGCACGTTGCTCCAGGACAAATCGGAAATGTGCGCCAGACAATCGAATCCGTTGACGTCAACGAACGCACCGAAACTTGCAAAGCGAACGACCTGACCTTCGACCACGTCGCCGACGTGAATGGAACCGAAGAATTCGGCTTCTTTTTCGGCACGGGCGGCATCTCTTTCCGCCTTTTCGGCTTCCAGAATGACGCGCTGCGAAGCGACGATCTGCTTTCTCTTGCTTTCTTCCTGATTAAGCGCCTTCAGACGAAGGGTCTTACCGACGTATTTTTCGAGATCTTTTACGAATCCGATGCGGATCTGCGAGGAAGGAACGAATACGGAGTAGGAACCGATCTTTGCGGTAAGTCCGCCTTTATTGAATCCGTCGCAGGTTACGGTAAAGACGTTGCCTTGTTTGATACCTTCGATAACGGCTTCTTCTTCTTTCATCTTAGCGATGGCTTTTTCGGACAATTTATCGGGGTTGGTGGCAAGAACCATCACTTCGATTTCTTCCCCGATCTTGTCGGCATAAGCGGCTTTGTCGAAATTTTCGCAAAGCAATTCTTCTTTCGCAATGGAGACTTCGCGTTTTCTCGACGGGATCATAACGTCAAGACCGTTGTCCGTAACCTGAGAAATGGTTACTTTGATGATGTCGCCTTTTTTCAGCGACTTCGGCGCTTTGTCCATTTCGGCAATCGCCGCTTCCATTACGTTGTTTACTTCTGTGCTTTCCATCTTAAAGAGAACCTCCTGCGTTTGCTCGTCAGGAGTAGATGCTCCAGCGACGATGCCTACCGTTTCATAATGAATAAATTGTTTTGGATCAAGACTTTCCGCGTCCGGAATGCGAACAACCGCGCTGCAATTTTTCCGGCAGATTTCGTACAACTTTTGCGTGTTGCTACTCGTTAGTCCGCCAAGAACGATCATCGCGTCGCATTTCTTCGACAATTCGTCCGCTTCTTTTTGTCTTTCCTCTGTAGTATAGCAAATTGTTTGAAAAATTTCAACTGTTTTTCCGCACTTCGCGGCAATATTTTCTATAATTTTTTGATATTTTTGTTTGGAGAAGGTGGTTTGCGCCACAACACAGGCGTTTTTTCCGCCAAAGTCCGGAACAGGCGCGTTTTCGTCCGATATCACCAGCGCTTTTCCGTCGCACCAGCCGTTGATACCGATGACTTCCGCGTGGTTCGGTTCCCCCACGATAACGATGATATTGCCCGCAAGATAGCGCTCCCGCACAATTTTTTGCGAGCGTTTGACGAACGCGCAGGTCGCGTCCACCACGGTGAGGTTTTTTGCTTTTGCGGCGAGATAAGTCGCCTCCCCCTCCCCGTGCGAACGAATGAGAAGGGTGGCGCCGTCCGGCACTTCGGCAACCGAACGTACCGTTCTGATGCCTAAATTTTCGATTTTTTTGGTGACGACGGGATTATGAATCAACTCCCCCAGAACGTAGGCGTTCCGGTGCGCAAGCCCGGTTGCAAGTCCGACCGCGCGCCTCACACCGCTGCAAAAGCCGGCGTATTTCGCAAGAATCACTTTCATATTTTATTGCTTGTTGCCGGAGGATTCCGCGCCGACCGGAGAAGTTGCGGCGGGCGCCGTACCTTGAGGACTTCCGATCGCTGCCGCTTCGGGAAGGATTGCCGGAGATCCTTGCCGGGGCGTTTGCTCGTTTTCCTTCTTATAATCCGCAGTTTCGCCGGTTAGAAGCGGAATTTTGGCGTGTACGGGTTCGGCAGGAAGTTCCCCTTTTCTCTTGAAGCGCTTTTTGCGTTCTTTTCTGGGAAGTTCCATGACCAAGGCGAGTTCCCGCTGCAAAGAAAGCAGGTTTTCGCGCATATAGGCGCCGGAAAGTTCGGTCTTTTCGCCGTTCATGCGGGTGGAATAATAATCGGAGAAATCGTACGGAGTGCCGACCGCGATATAACTTCTGTGGAACATGCGGAAACGGTTGTACTGGATCATGGGAATGAGCGGCACTTTTGCCGCGATCGCCATGGCGCAGGCGCCGTTTTTGGTGGGTAAAAGTTCGGTCGATTTTTTGTTGCGCGTTCCTTCGGGAAAAACGCAGACCTTTTTGCCTTGCTTTAAGGCGCGGACGACTTTCAGCATGGCGCCGACGTCGTTCCCTCCCCGATCGATGGGGATAGCGCCCATTTTGCGCAAAAACCAGCCGCCGAATTTACTTTCAAACGCCTCTTTCTTGCCCAAAAACACCAGGTTTTCCTTGCGGAACAGCAACGCGACCCAGATGACGTCGATCGCCCGTAGGTGGTTTGCGACGAGAATAGCGCCGCCCTGATATCTGAGATTTTCCTTGTGCAGAATCTTGAGCGATACGAACGGGCGCACGAAGATCATTGCCAGAAATACGATAAAGCGATAGAACACGGCTTACCTCCCGACGCGGGACAGAACCGCGGCTACGACCTCTTCGATCGTCATGTCGGAAGTATCCACCACCACGGCGTCTTTTGCCTGTTTTAAGGGGGCGAAATCGCGGTTTCTGTCGTTTTCGTCCCGGCGCAGAATGTCGCTAAGAACCTCTTTTTCATCCACGACAACGCCCTTTTCCCGCAATTCTAAATAGCGGCGCGCGGCGCGCGTTTCCGGCTTTGCCGTGATGAAAAATTTATTTTTGCAGTCGGGCAACACGAACGTCCCGATATCTCTGCCGTCTAAAACGCAGTCCATGCTGTGCGCGATTTCCCGCTGCATTTCCACCATTTTGATACGAACGGCGGGAATTTTGCTGACGTCGGAAGCCGCCATGGAAAGTTCCGGCGTGCGAATGAGCGAAGAAACGTCTTCCTCCCCCAGCATGGTGCGTTGTTTTCCGCCGTCGTAACGAACGGAAAGGGGCAGCGAGGGAAGCGCTTCCTCCACCCCTTTTTCGTCCGAAACCGCAACGCCGCGGCGCAACATATAAAGCGCGGTCGCGCGGTACATTGCGCCCGTGTCGAGATATAAAATATCCAGTTTTTCGGCAAGCGCTTTGGCTACCGTGCTTTTGCCCGCGCCGGCGGGTCCGTCCAGTGCAATATTAAGCATAATGGTTCCTTTTTGGGTGATTCGGTTTGGCTGCATTGAAAAAGCAAACCGCGCTTTAACTGCTATGCGGCATAAACGCAGCCCGACTCTTAACGGTTATATGGGATAGAAACAGGTATATCGTATAAAAACAGGTCGGGTTTTACCCGTTGTTTCGGATTTCACTGCAAAAAAACATCTGCCTCATTATTATACGCTATTTTCAAGAAAATCGCAATCTATTTTACGCTTTTTCTCTTTCGATCTTTCAGCCGAGAATCTCTTTCGCGGCGCTGTTTCCCGCGCGATAGCCCGTAGAGAAAGCAATTTGCAGGTTATAGCCGCCGGTTAAAGCGTCCACGTCCAGCACCTCGCCCGCAAAATACAGTCCGGGGCAAAGTTTGCTTTCCATTGTTTTGGGGTCGATTTCCTTGACCGATACGCCGCCTGCGGTGACGATCCCCTCTTTTACGGGGCGCAGAACGGCTTTGCCCAAAGCAAGATTCTTGACGGCGGAAACGAGCGCCGCGCGCTTTTCTTTAGGTAAAGCGGCGGGTTTTTCCTCTTCCGAAACGCCGGCTTGCCGTAAGACGGGCGAAACCAGTTCTTTGACGAGCAGTTTCCGGAGCGCCTCTTTCATAGGCTGCGTGCTGCGTTCGGCAAAGTCGCGCAAAAGGCGCGCGTCGAGCGCTTTTTCGGAAAGCGCGGGTTTTAAGTCGAGATACAGCGTCAGTTCTCCCTCTTCCAAAGAAAGATAGGACGACAGCGTCAGCACAATAGGACCGCCGACGCCGAAGGGCGTAAACTCCATTTCGCCGAATTCGCGGCGGAAAGGCTGCCCCGCAAGGCGCGCTTCCAGCGCGACGTTTTTTAAGGCGAGGCTATGAAACTCTTTCGTGCTTTTGGAAAGTTCCATTCCGACCAGCGCGGGACGTGCGGGAAGCACGGTATGCCCCGTTTTTTCTGCAAACGAATACCCGTCCCCCGTGCTGCCGGTTGCGGGATAAGACACGCCGCCGGTCGCCACGATGACGGCGGAAGCGCGCAGTTTTGAGCCTCCCGCCGCGACGAGAAAACCGCCGCTCTGGCTGGTCTTAATTTCTTTTACCGGGCAATCAAACCGAACGGTTACCCCCGCTTTTTTGCAGGCGGAAACCAGTGCGTCGGTGACGTCTTTCGCCCTGTCCGACAGAGGAAACACGCGGTTTCCGCGCTCGGTTTTGAGTTCCAGACCAAAGGAGGTAAAGAGGTCTTTGGTCTTTTCGGGCGAAAGTTCGTAAATCGCGCCGGAAAGGAATTTGGGGTTCCGCACGACGTTTTGTAAAAAGTCCTGCGGGGAGCAATCGTTGGTGAGGTTACACCTGCCCTTCCCCGTGATATTGATTTTTTTACCCGCTTCCCGATTTTTTTCGAGAAGGGTGACGGGCGCGCCGGAAGAAGCCGCGGCATAAGCCGCCGTAAGTCCCGCGGCACCCGCGCCGATAACGATAATAGGATCCATAATTTCACCAAAAGAAAATTTGCCGGACGGTTACGGCGTGCCCGGAGCGAAACGTTCCCCATGGTTTGTCTGCACGGGGCAAAAACGACTTCTTGCCGGGCATTGTCTGCGCGGGGGCAAACACGTTTCCTCCACAGATATCGTTCTGCGCCCGGAAAAAACGACTTCTTTCCGGGTGACGAAAACCGCCCGCAAAGAAGCGGGCGGCAGATTGCTATGTTTCGATTGCGAAACCCCGAAAGATTCGGCAAAACGATTTTTCTTGTTTTCGGCTTAGCCGAACAGGGAAAGCAGGAATCCTGCCGCAACCGCGGAGCCGATAACGCCGGCAACGTTGGGTCCCATAGCGTGCATCAGAAGGTGGTTGTCGGGATCGTACTTTCTGCCCTCGATCTCCGAAACGCGCGCCGCCATAGGAACGGCGGAAACGCCTGCGGAACCGATCAGAGGATTGATCTTGCCGTGGGTCAGTTTGCAGAGCAGTTTACCGAACAGCAGACCGCCGATGGTTGCAAAGACGAACGCCGCAAGACCGAGCGCGATGATACCGATGGTGGACCACTGCAGGAAAGTGGAAGCCTGCGCGGTTGCGCCGACCGAGATACCGAGAAGAAGCGTGACGATGTTCATCAGCGCGTTCTGCGCAACGTCTACCAGTCGTTCGGTAACTTTACATTCCTTTAAGAGGTTGCCGAACATTAAGCAGCCCAAAAGCGCCGTAACCGACGGAAGCAGGATTGCCGTAATGATGACGACCACGATGGGGAAAATGATCTTTTCCGCTTTGGAAACCGTACGCGGCATTTCCATGCGGATTTTCCGTTCCTTTTCGGTGGTCAGAAGGCGCATCAAAGGCGGCTGGATCATAGGAATCAGCGCCATATAGGAATACGCCGCGATAGCGATGGGTCCTAAGTATTCGGGCGCCAGCGTTTTGGTGACGTAAATTGCCGTAGGTCCGTCCGCGCCGCCGATGATGGCGATTGCCGCGGCGAGGTTTCCGGTGAAACCGAACACGACCGCGAAAATGAGCGCAAAGAAAATACCAAGCTGTGCCGCCGCGCCGAGAATCAGGGATTTCGGGTTGGCAAGCATGGGTCCGAAATCGGTCATGGCGCCGACGCCGATAAAAATCAGACAGGGATACACGCCGGTTTTGACGCCGATGTAAAGAATATCCACCAGTCCTCCGGTGCGAAGAACCGCGCCGTAGTCGATGTGTTCGCCCGTCCAGAGGTCGGGGTGATACACTTTATCGCCCACACCGGCGGGAATGTTGGTCAACAGCATACCGAAGGCGATACCGACCAGAAGGAGCGGCTCAAACTTCTTTTTGATGCCGAGATACAGCAAAAGGCAAGCGACGACGAGCATGATGAGGGACTTCCAACCTTCCCCTTGGAAGATCTGCGCAACCCCAGACTGCTCGTATAAATTTTTGAAAACTTCTCCGAGATTCATACCCGATCACCTCAGCCGATGACGTAGATGGGCGTGCCGTCTTCCACCTTGCTGCCTTTGGAAACCATCACGGAAACGATGGTGCCGTCCTTCGGCGCGGAAATTTCGTTTTCCATCTTCATTGCTTCGATCAGCATGACGACTTCGCCGCGTTTGACTTTCTGTCCGACGGCGATTTTGACGTCTACGACCGAACCGGGCAGCGGGGATTTGACCGTTTCGCCGGCGCCGGCAGGCGCTGCGGGAGCGGGAGCAGCCGCGGGTGCAGGTGCGGAAGCGGGAGCCGGGGCTGCCGCTACGGGAGCGGGAGCCGCGGGCGCGGAAACCGCGTCGTATTCTTTCAGAAGTTGCGCTTCCCCCTGTTCCACTTCGACTTCGTATACTTTATCGTTCAGTTTTACTCTGTATTTCATTGCTTTTTACCGTCCTTGACTTCTTTAATGGAAATAAAATTCAACGTCGAAAGGGGCGCTTTCAACTGATCCGCGACGATCGCCATAATCATTGCGGCTTCCTTATCCGGGACGTCGTACAGTTTGACGTCGCCGCTTCTGCCGGGGGCAACGGGTTCCTTTTCGGGGGCAGGCAAACTGTCCTGCGCCGCTTCGGGAAGCGCTGCCGGGGCGTCTTTTTTCGCCGTCATTTTTTCAACGACAAGCGAAAGCAACTTGATCGCTCCCATTAAAAAGAGCAGGACGCAGATAACGATCACGAACCCGACGAGCGCATAGATCAGCACTTCGGGGATCGTGAAATATTTTACGTCGCTTTTTGCGAGAAGGTTCATCATAACGGCAGTTACTCCTTGATTTCCTCGATGGAATAATGCTTGACGTTTTCTTCTTTCGCCGTTCTCTTTTTGAAGAATTCTTCCGCAACCTGCGGGAAGGCGATATAAGAAAGAACGTCGTCGTCGTTTTTCGCAATGCCTTTCAGTTCGGCTTTGGTCTTTTCAAACTGCGGTTCCAGCGTGTCGGCGAATCTGCCCGTGATGACGGGGGTATCGCCCAGCGCTTTTTGCAGCAGTTCCTGATTGACTTCGCCGGGGGCCTTGCCGTATTCGCCGTGGAGGTACGCTTTGACTTCCTTGCCGATGTTTTTATAGCGTTCGCCCATGACGACGTTCTGCGTCGCCTGAACGCCGACCATCTGGCTCATCGGGGTGACGAGCGGCGGATAGCCGAGGTCTTTTCTCACTGCGGGGACTTCTTTCAGTACGTCGTCCACCTTATCCATGGCTTTCAGCGTTTTCAGCTGCGAATAGAGGTTGGAAAGCATGCCGCCGGGCACCTGATAGGTCAGCGCGTCGGTATCGGTGGTCAGGGACTTGGGCATCAGCGTGCCGTCCGCGATATATCCGTCGCGAATGGGTTTGAAGAAGTCGTTGACCTTTTTCAGAATTTTGTCGTCCACGTCGATTTCGTGTCCTAACTGACGGAGCGCGTAAACCATGGTTTCGGTCGCGGGCTGCGAAGTGCCGCCGGAGAAGGCGGAAGTCGCCGTATCGATGACGTCCACGCCCGCTTCTACCGCTTTCAGGTAGGTCATGGGGGCAAGACCGGTCGTGCAATGGGTATGCAGAACGACGGGCAGTCCCACTTCGTTTTTCAGTGCGGAAACGAGATCGTACGCTTCCTGCGGACCCATAACGCCCGCCATATCCTTGATACAGACGGTCGAAACGCCCATTTCCTTCATTTCTTTGCCGATCTGGACAAAGTTTTTCAGGGTGTGAACGGGGCTGGTAGTGTAACTGATCGCGCCGGACGCGATCGCGCCGCATTTTACCGTTTCTTCGATGGCAACTTTGACGTTTCTGGTGTCGTTAAGCGCGTCGAAAATACGAATGATGTCGATCCCGTTTCTGACCGACTCTCTGACGAACATTCTGACGACGTCGTCGGGATAATGACGATAACCCAGAATGTTCTGCCCGCGCAGCAGCATCTGAAGTTTGGTATCGGGCATTTTTGCTTTGATCTTCGCAAGCCGTTCCCACGGGTCTTCGTTTAAAAAGCGCAGGCAGGAGTCGAACGTAGCGCCGCCCCAGCATTCCACCGAATAATACCCGGCTTTGTTCATCGTTTCCAGGATCCCTTCAAACTTGTCGTAAGGCAGGCGGGTCGCGATCAAGGATTGATTTGCGTCTCTCAGTACCGTTTCCGTAATCTGAACTTTCATGGCATCAAGTCCTTTTTATAAAATATTTTTTGACGAAATAATTCGTGAATCGTCGTCGGTTTTCAGAAAAAACAAAGGAAAAAGATCTGGAATAAGAACGAAATCCTCACGCTTTCCCGGTCAATAAATCTCTGTTTTCTTCCCCACAGAATTTACGGAGTAAGACGTTTGAAAAAATTTATAAACCAAACCTCCAACTATCACCAAATACAATTATAGCAGGGTACGGGTCAATAGTCAATCCTTTTTTGTTTTTTCCCGCAGAAATTTTCCATAAAAAAACCGGCGGCGCTATAGAAAGCGCCGCCGGTAAAAATATCCGAAAGTTTTTGAAATAAAAACAGACCGGGAAAAGGTCGTTTTCCCTTTCCTTTCCGCCGGTTACGCTTCGGGATAGCCGTCCGGATTGTTCTTCTGCCAGCGCACGCTGTCGCGGCACATATCGTCCAGCGTCAGCTCCGCGGTAAAGCCCAGAAATTCCTTTGCGTAAGAGGGGTCGGCGTAGCATTCCGCCACGTCGCCGCTGCGACGCCCTTCGATTTTATACGGGATCTCCTTTCCTGCCGCCTTGGAAAACGCGGCGATGAGTTCCAGCACGCTGTACCCCCTGCCCGTGCCGAGATTGACGATGTAAAGTCCGCTGCCGGAGAACAATTTCTTCATCGCGAGGACGTGCCCTTTGGCAAGATCCACGACGTGAATATAGTCGCGCACACCCGTTCCGTCCGGGGTGGGATAGTCGTTGCCGTAAACGTGGACGAAAGGCAGCTTTCCGCCGATAACTTTCAAAATATACGGCGCGAGGTTGTTGGGAATGCCGTTGGGATCTTCCCCGATCTTGCCGCTTTCGTGCGCGCCGATGGGGTTGAAATAGCGCAAAATGCCGATATTCCAGCGGGAATCGGAACGGTACAGATCGCCTAAGATTCCCTCGATAAAGAGTTTGGTTCTGCCGTAAGGGTTTGTAACCGAGAGCGGGAAATTCTCCTTCAACGGCACGGTTTTCGGCACGCCGTATACAGTCGCCGAAGAAGAGAATACCAGATTGAAGCAGCCGTGCGCTTTCATGCTGTCTAAAAGAACCAGCATGCCGGTCACGTTGTTGCGATAGTAGTCGAGCGGAATTTCCACCGACTCCCCTACCGCTTTCAGCCCCGCAAAGTTGATGACAGCGTCGATTTTATGTTCCTCGAAAATGCGGTCCATCGCCGCGCGATCGGTAATATCCGACTGATAAAAAGGAACGCGTTTGCCGGTAATTTCGTAAATGCGATCCAGAACCACCTTTTTGCTGTTGACGAGATTGTCCGTAATGACTACGTCATAGCCCGCGTTTAACAGTTCGACCGCCGTATGACTGCCGATGTAACCCGTGCCGCCCGTAACGAGAATTTTCATAAGTTTGGCCTCCGTTTCTATGCTTATTCGATGCTGGTGACGAATCTGCCGAAAGCAGCCGTCCCCTCTTCGTCCGCCTTGAATACCGCGGTGTTTTTGAGAATGTTTCTGCAAACGTCGTTGATATAGTCGGTAACGACGGTTTCCGCTTTTTTCTGCGAAAGGTCGTCGCCGTACTTTTCGTAAAGCGTTTTTACCATATCGCGATGCAGATACAGCGGATGTTCGGGGGAATCCAGTTCCTCTTTGCGGTAGACCCCTTTCGCGGTGAGAAGGGTTTCAATCTCCTCGGTTTCGCGCTTTAATCTCGCGGGGAGAATGAACAGCCCCATGGCTTCGATCAGTCCGATGCCCTCGCGTTTGACGTTGTGATATTCGGGATGCGCATGAAAAATGCCGTCCGGATAGGTATCGTCCGTGCGGTTGTTGCGCAGAATGATTTCCACGCAATATTTGCCGTCCGCAGTTTTTCTCGCGATGGGCGAAAGGGTATTGTGCGGCACTTCCCCCGTATGGGAAAGAATACCGACTGCGGGATCGTCGTAATTTTCCCACGCGGTGATGATACGTTCCGAAAGCGCTTCGAGCGCCGGACGGTTGGAAGAAACCAGACGGATCGCGCTGTTATACCAGTCTAAAATGCCGGCTTCCACCTCCGGAAAAGCGGAAAAAGTAATCTTTTTGCGGATTCCGGCATCCATCATGGGCATATCGTGCTTGCCACCCTGAAAATGTTCGTGGTTCAGAATAGACCCGCCGACGATAGGAAGCGCCGCGTTGCTGCCGAGGAAATAGTCCGGAATATAATCCACGAAATCCAGCAGCCGTTGCACGGTTTTGCCGGTAATGCGCATGGGGCGGTGTTCCCGGTTCACGACGATGCAATGCTCGTTGTAATACTGGTAGGGGGAATACTGCATAAACCAAGGTTCGCCCGCCAGCGTCATGGAAACGGTACGGATATTCTCTCGCGGGGGAATTTTTCCGTTTCCCTGAAACCCGACGTTTTCGGCGCAAAGCGCGCAGGCGGGATACGCGGAAGTATCCGCGTTTTTCTGCAATAATTTAGCGATGTCTTTATTGTTTTTTTCAGGTTTGCTTAAGTTGATAGTGATTTCCAACCGGTGTTTTTTGTCCGGGTCTTCATAGTCCCAGTGCAGGTTTTTATCCACGGCGGATTTCTTTATGTAGTCGTTTGCGATGGAAAGACGGAACAGGTACGAACACGCCGCGTCCGCCCCGCGCATTTCTTTCGTGATGCGGAACTGCTGCTCCACTTCGGACGGGCGTGGGGTCAGATCGCCGAGGATCGCGGTAACGAAACCGTCTGCGTCCTCTTCCCGGCAAAGCGCTTCGGAAAGGGCGAAAGTCTTCAGTTCGGCAAGGATCGAATCCGGCACGGTCAGATCTTTTACGAAAGAAAGGTCGAGCGTGTTTTCCGGATACGCCGGCTGCACTTTTAAAATGCGGAACAGGCGGTTCCGGGTATAAATCACGTCGCTTTCCGGCAGGTACAGGAAATTTCTGGCGTAAGCGATGAGTTTTTCGATGAGCATTCGTCCGTCAATCATGTTGGTTCTCCTTATCGCATTTTCCGCGCACGGGATCGCCGGAAGAAAAATCTTCGCGGAATTCCTCGCGCGTTAATCTCGGATTTTCGTAAAACAGCCCGCGCCTGATCGCGCCCGTGCCGAATTTTTTCTGCACCTCGAACACGGCGTTCTGCAGACGTTCCTGCTTTTTAGTTTCTTCCCCGCGGAACAAATCCAGTTGTTCTTCTCCCGACGTAAAACCGCCGACCGTGACGCCGATGGTGCGGAGCGGCAGGGAAAAATCGTGCTTTTTCAAAAGTTCCAGAGCCGCCCGGGCGAAGTCGTCCGAAAGGCTGCTGGGCGGAATTTTGCACTGCCGGATGTACGATTCCATGCGGTTGGTGCGAAGATAAAGTTGCACGGTGGTCGCTTTCTGCAGTCCGGAAGCAGCCAGCCTGCGCGACACCGCGTCGCATAAGTTATAAACGGGAATTTTCGCTTCCTCAAACGAGGTAACGTCCCGATATGCCGTCATACTGTTGCCGATGGACTTGGCGTCCTCTTCCTCGTAAAAGGAAAGCACCGGGCTGTCGTCCGTTCCGCAGGCATAGCGATAAAGCATCTGCCCCGCCTTGCCGAATTTCTGCGTGAGAAACGCGGGGTCGGCGGCGGCTAAGTCGCCGATGGTGCGGATATTGTAGCGCGACAGTTTTTCTTTTGTGGCGCGCCCCACGAAAAGCAGATCGGAAGCGGGCAGTTCCCAGACGATGTCCTTAAAATTTTCGGGCGTGATCTCGGTAGTAGCGTCCGGCTTTTTATAGTCCGAACCCAGTTTTGCAAACACTTTGTTGAAACTGACGCCGACCGACGCCGTAACGCCGAGTTCTTCCTTAACCCGTCTCCGGATCTCGTCCGCAATCTCCTTTCCCGTGCCGAAGCGGCGGCTGTTCGTGACGTCCAGCCAGGCTTCGTCAATGCCGAAAGGTTCCACAAGGTCGGTATATTCGGTATAGATTGCGCGTACCTTTTTGGAAATACGTTCGTATTCCTCATGGTGCGGCAAGGCAAACACGATACCGGGGCAAAGTTCGGCGGCTTCCCGGATGGTCATACCGGTTTTGACGCCCGCTTTCTTCGCCCGCTCGTTTTTGGCAAGAACGATGCCGTGCCGCTCTTCCGGGTCGCCGGAAACGGCAAGCGCCACGTCGCGGAATTCCGGATGCAGCATGGTTTCCACCGAGGCAAAAAAATTATTGAGGTCGGAATGCAGAATGACTCTATTTCCCATCGTTTTTCCGCCCCTTGCGGCTAAAAAAAGACAGCAGTTTGTCGGAGATGGAAGTTCCTTTCTTATAGCAGACCACCGTCAAAACCAGTACAATAATAAACAAAATCGCCCAGATTGTCAAGCCGAGAGGGGTATTGAACGGAATAATATTTCCGTTTAATACCACGCAGGAAACAAAAACCGTGAGCATGCGCACAAGCGTGATCATAACGACGAAATAGCGGTCGGTCATGGTGGAAAGCCCGGCGACGAAGCACAACAGATCGTCCGGGAAAAAGGGCATGACGAACATAAAGGTCAAAAGCAGTTTGTCTTTCCCCCTAATCTTTTCCAGCCAGACGTCGAGCGAATCCTTGCCGACCACCCAGGCGGCGGCGCGATAGCCGAGTTTTCTGCCGACGAAAAAGGCGACGAGCGAACCCAGCCAGATACCGATAAAACTGTAAAGCGCCCCTTTCCAGAGTCCGAAGCAGGCAACGCCTGCGCCCGTCGTAACGACGGAGGGAATGGGCAGAAACACCACCTGTGCAAACTGGATAAAAATAAAGACGATCGCGGCGAACCTGCCCTTCCCCGCAATGTAGCGGCGGAGGTCTTCTACCGAACGGAAACGTTCCAACAGGTGAAAATGCGCGGCGAGGTAAAACAGTGCCGCGGCAAGCGCCAGAAGAAAGAGTGTCGCAGACGAAAGCCGTTGCAAAAGTCCGGATTTTTTGTAGTAAAAAACGACCGAAAGTACGGTCAGCACGGCAAACAGCAGCACCGCGGCTATGGTCAACGCCGTGTGAAATTTTGCAACAAACCCGGTATCGATTTCCGCAAAATAACAAACCGAAAACACGGCGCCCGCCCCGCCCATCAGGACAAGAATAAGCGTATAAATTGCAGTTTTCAATTTTTGCACTTTCCCCCTCCTTCGGCTGCTGGATATCTTATCCTGCCAGACTTTGTTCGCCCAAGCATTCTGCTGTATAAAAGTCGTAATCTTGTTTAAGAAGTCGCCTTCTTTCCCACTCGGGGTTTGCGACCTCGGCGCAACTCAAACGAGAAGCGCAAAACAAACGGTTTTGCGAGAAGTCGCAGGGGTTTAAAAAATTCTGCTCGAAGGCAAAATTTTACTTCTCGTAGATTCTGACCAAGAGATCCACTTTAATAATATGCGCAAAGCGCCGGAATAATCGATAGAATAGCAAAAAATCGGGTCTTGCCGGGCTGAAAAGCAGAAAAAATG
The DNA here is from genome assembly GCA_934272745.1 of uncultured Clostridia bacterium. Taxonomy (GTDB): domain Bacteria; phylum Bacillota; class Clostridia; order Christensenellales; family Borkfalkiaceae; genus SIG402. The sequence goes on from CAKQSI010000023.1 coordinate 30,549, forward strand.
TCGGGCGTTTGTTTTCCGTTGCAGTCTTCTGCCCGACGCCACTGCCATGCCTGCCCCGCCGGCAATTTACAACTCGTTTGCTTCCGCCCGACGTTTGATTTCGCCGCGGGCGAGCGCGTCGCAGCGGTTGTTTTTTTCGTTATCGCTATGCCCTTTGACCTTGTGAAAAGTCACTTCGTGTTTCGCGGTCAGCGCTAAAAGTTTTTCCCACAGGTCGCGGTTTTTTACCTCTTTATTATCGGCGCCGCGCCAGCCTTTCTTTTGCCAGGAATTCAGCCAGCCCTCGTTAAAAGCGTTGACCGTATAGGCGGAATCGCTGTACAGATCGACTTTGCAGGGTTCTTTCAGCGCGGCAAGCGCAAAAATGACCGCGGAAAGTTCCATACGGTTGTTGGTGGTTTCCGCCTCGCCGCCGGAAAGTTCTTTTTCGGTCCCGCGATATTCTAAAATCGCTCCCCAGCCGCCGGCGCCGGGATTTCCCGAGCAGGCGCCGTCCGTGTAGATCGTTACTTGTTTTTTCATAGGATTTTTCAAGGAATTCTCCTAAAATATGTTGACATTCGGGGATTTATATTGTATAATAAGCAGGCTTTTAGGGGAGTGGCTCAACGGTAGAGCAGCGGTCTCCAAAACCGCCGGTTGCGTGTTCGAATCGCGTCTCCCCTGCCATAAGCGTCCGTGCAAGTTTTTTGCACGGATTTTTTTTTGCCTTTTTGCCGTTTTATTATGGGCAAACCTGCCGCGACAGGTTTTTTTCGGCTCTATCCCGGACAATCGCCGGGGCGGGCTGGCTTATGCCATTTGGCGGGGCGCTGACTTTTCAGCCTTATCCCGGACAATCGCCGGACGCGCGGCCGGCTTGCGCCGCTTACCCCGGGCATATTATCGGTATTTCTTTACGGGCGGCTGCGTTGCAGCCGCCCGTAAATTCTACTTAACCTCAAAAGAATTAGACGTTGACCTCTCCCTTTTCTCCGAGGAGCGCCGCGTGCTTTTGCAAAACGGGATCGATTTCTTCCGAAAGGAAATCTTCCACCTGCCGGGGCGCGCGACCGACGAAGTTTTTGGGGTCGAGAATACTTTCAAACCTGCCCGCGACCGAAGCAAAATCCGGATCGGCAGCGAGAAGTTCCAAAAGGTTGTTCTTTTCGCCGCGAACTTTGACGTTTTCTCCCGCCTGCATGGAATAAACGCGGATTTTTTCGTGCAACTTTTGCCGGTCGCCGCCCGCCTTAACGCATTCCATCAGGATGTTTTCGGTCGCCATAAAAGGCAACTCCTCGTCAATATGGCGGCGGATCATCTTGTCGTACACCACCATATTTTCGGAAATATTGAGGTAAAGATTCAAAATGCCGTCCACGGCTAAAAACGCCTGTCCGATGACGATGCGACGGTTTGCGGAATCGTCCAGCGTGCGTTCCAGCCACTGGGTGGAAGCGGTCATTGCGCAGTTTAAGGGCAAACTTTCCACAAAGCGCGCAAGCGAACAGATGCGTTCCGAACGCATGGGGTTGCGCTTATACGCCATGGCGGAAGAACCGATCTGTGATTTTTCAAACGGTTCCTCCATCTCCTTTTTATGCTGAAGCAGGCGGAGATCGTTTGCAAACCGATAGCAGGACTGGGCGATCATGGAAAGCACGCACAGCACGTTGTAATCGAATTTCCGGGGATAGGTCTGCCCGGTCACGCCGAATTCCCGCGCGTAGCCCATTTCGTTTACCACGAACCGGTCGAGCGCCTTGACCTTTTCGCCGTCGCCGTTAAACAGATCGAGGAAGCTTGCCTGCGTACCCGTCGTCCCTTTCACGCCGCGCAGGCGGACGTGCGATTTGACGTCCGAAAGCGCTTCGTAATCCAAAAGCAGATCTTCCAGCCAAAGCGTGGTGCGTTTGCCCACCGTGGTCAGCTGCGCGGGCTGAAAGTGCGTAAAGCCGAGCGTAGGCAGGTCTTTATATTTCAGCGCGAAGTCCGAAAGTTTTTTCATCACGTTGACCAGTTTTTTCAAAACCAAGTCCAGCGCGCGATCCATAATAATGAGGTCGGCGTTGTCGGTCACGTAGCAACTGGTTGCTCCCAGATGAATGATAGGCATTGCGGACGGCGCAACTTCGCCAAAAGCGTGTACGTGCGCCATGACGTCGTGCCGCACCTTTTTTTCGATTTCCGCAACGCGGTCATAGTCGATATCCGAAACGTGCGCTTCCATCTCGGCGATCTGTCCGTCCGTGATGGGAAGCCCTAATTTTTGTTCACCTTTGGCAAGCGCGATCCAGAGTTTACGGAAAAGCGTGTAGCGTTCGTCATCCGAAAAGAGTTTCGCCATTTCGGGCGTGGCGTAACGGGTGATCAGCGGATTGGTATAAATGTCGTGTCTTTCCATAGGTCGTCTTCCTTTCCGCCGGAACGTGCGGCGGGGATTGGTCTTTTTGCTCCGGAACCGGCGATGCTTGTTGCGCCGGAACGGGCATCGTTTTTACGCCGGAACGGGCATCGTTTTTACGCCGGAACGGGCGTCGTTTTTACGCCGGAACGGGCGGAGCCGAAGTTATAGGATTTGCAGAAATTTTGCGCCGAGCTTTCCCCTTTATCTGCCGTATTTTTCGGGCGCGGGATAGGTTTCGCCAAAGAGTTCCGCCGTGACCTTTTTCATTTTCTGCGGAGTCAGGGGGCGATCGGCATAGTCGGTCTTGGTGTTTGCGATCTCGTCCACAACGTCCATTCCCTCGATGACTTTACCGAACGCGGCGTATTGCCCGTCCAGATGCGGACTGTTTTTATGCATAACAAAAAACTGCGAACAGGCGCTGTTCGGCAGCATGGTGCGCGCCATGGAAAGCACGCCACGCTCGTGTTTCAGGTGGTTAGGGAATCCGTTTTTGGTAAACTCGCCGCGAATGGTATATCCCGCGCCGCCGGTTCCCGTACCCGTAGGGTCTCCGCCCTGAATCATAAACCCGCTGATAACGCGGTGAAAAATCACGCCGTCGTAAAAGCCGCTCGCGACCAAAGATAAAAAGTTGTTGACCGTGTTGGGCGCGATCTCGGGATAGAGTTCCGCGCGGAAGATCTTGCCGTTTTCCATTTCAAAAGTAACGATAGGGTTTTTCATGCTTGTTCCTCGTATTTTTCAAGTTTTACGCCGGCTTCGTCAAACAGGCGGACGGAAAATTCGTCCGGGTACGCATATTCGTACACGACGCGTTTGATACCGGAATTGATGATCATTTTGCAGCAGATAACGCAGGGCTGATGGGTACAGTACAGCGTGGCACCTTCTAACCGGATGCCCATTTTTGCCGCCTGCGCGATGGCGTTTTGTTCGGCATGGACGCCGTAGCAAAGTTCGTGCTTAGTTCCGCTGGGAATATTGAGTTTGCGGCGCAGACATTCCTGCCGCTC
>CAKQSI010000024.1 GCA_934272745.1 uncultured Clostridia bacterium
CGCCGCCCCTTTTTACTTTATACATGCGGGCAACCGGTGGTCGCCCCTACTTCTATTCTTTCAGTTTACGACTTCTATCTTTCAGTTTTCGCCGTACCCTCTTTCATCACATAAACAGCGACAAAAGCAGTCCGATCAGCACCGAAAGCGCGTAAAGCGCAAGCGTGATGAGGAGGTTTTCCTTAACGTTGCGGTTCTGGCGAAAAAGTACCGTCAAGCCGACGCCGGAATTGATGCAAAGCCCGGCGATCAGCGCGGGGAACGTGATCGCCCCGTCCTTAAACGTCGTCGCCAGAATAACGCTGGAAGCGCACCCCGGGATCGCCCCGACCAGCGGCGCAACGAAAATCTGCAAAAGTTTCCGCTGCATTAAAAAGGCGGAAATTTTCTCTTCCCCCACGAAATGAATGATTGTCCCCATGGCGAAATTCACCAGAAAGATGAACAAAAAAATCTTGAGCGCGCGGAAAAGAGGGTTCAAAAAATAAACGTGCCACGGACCTTGCTCCACGCAGTTATGCTCGTGGAACTCGTGTTCGTGCTGCGCTTCCCGCCCGTCGGTTTCGAGCAGACGGCGGCGAAAAATCAGGTTGACGACAAACCCCACCGCAACGCCGTAAACGAATTTGATCAAAAGCACCGGCAGAACGATTTTTGCCGTTTCTTTGCCGGCAAGAAGAATGGGGATCCCCTCGTCGCTGGTGACGATGAACGCCGTAAACAGCGTGCCGAGCGCGATGACGCCTTTGGAATAAAGGCTTGCCGCCATAACCGAAAAGCCGCATTCCGGAATCAAACCGATGCCGCCGGCATACAGCGGCGCAAGTTTTCCCTGTCCTACCTTTTGGTTGATTTTCTGCATTTTGGGGCTGTGTTCCAGCGCTTCCAGCAGAAGATAGATGATAAATAAAAAGGGCAGGATGAGGAGAGAATCCTTCATCGCGTCCAAAAAAACTTCTTTCATTATTTCTCCGTCCGATCGATTCCGCGCTTCGGCGGAACGAAATTCGCAACCTCCGTCGCATTGACATATGGTTAAATATACATATGTGCCGCAATAAACAAAAACCCCGAATGCAAAGCATTCGGGATTGGTGGTGCGAAGGGCGGGACTTGAACCCGCACGGGAAAACCATACGCACCTCAAACGTACGCGTCTGCCTATTCCGCCACCCTCGCAAGCGAAATGAATTTTACCATATTTGATTTGGATTGTCAAGAAAAAGAATAGTATTTTTCGTATTTATTTTTCAGTTTTTTTACCTTTCCGACGTAAGCGCCCGTTTCTTTGAAGGGATAGCAAGTCAGCCGTTCCCCGTCCGGGGAAAGCGTTTCGTCCGCCAGCCAGCGGCGCACGTTGCCCTCGCCCGCGTTGTAGGCGGCGAGCATGGTTTCTTCCACCGGAAACTTCTGGCGGAGATACGCCAGATAGCAGCACCCCACGCGGATATTGAAGGCGGGGTCGGTCAGATAGACGTCCATATAGTCCATGCCCTGCCTGCCGCAGACGAATTCCGCCGTTTCGGGCAGAATCTGCATCAACCCCACGGCGCCTTTATCGCTTTTGCTTTCCGGACGAAAACCGCTTTCCGCCCGGATCACCGAAAAAATTAAGGAGGCGGGAAGCCCGCTTTCCCCCGCATATTTTTCCACAATACCGCGATAAGTTACGGGATAGCGGTACGAAAGATAGGCGGGCGTGCCGTAACCAACGATTAAAAGCGCCAGCAGAACGCCGATGATGACGTCAAAAATTTTGCAGAATTTTTTCAATTTCCACGCTCAGGGCGCGGCGAAGATCTTCCGCCGTACCGTCGTTTTTTATAACAGTATGCGCGGAAAAGTCGCGTTTAGCATAGTTAATCTGATTTTTTGCCCGGGCGCGGATTTCTTTTTCGGTCACGCCGTCGCGAAGGGCCGCGGCGCGGATCCGCGACTCTTCGCCCCGTTCCACCACGAAAACGCGGTCGAAATCCTTTTCAAACCCGCCCTCGAAAAGAAGGGGCACTTCGGCAAAGACGAGCGGCGGGCGCCCCGCTTCCCGTGCCCGCTTTTGCGCTTCCTCCATGCGCCGATGCAGCCCTGCCATGATCGCGGGGTGCATGACGGCGTTGAGCGCTTTGACCTTTTGTTCGTCGCCGAAAACGGCGGAAGCAAGCGCTTTGCGATCGACCGCGCCGTCTTTTACCGCAGCGGGATCGAGCGCCGCGATTTTTTGCATCGTTTCCGGATTTTGAATCACCTCGCGCGAAATTTCGTCCGCCGAAAAGGCGGGATACCCCGCCTGTTTTACCATTGACAGAAGCGTGCTTTTGCCGCTGCCAATGCCGCCCGTGATCGCGATTTTCATAGGTACGTACCCCCATTTTCGGGAATTTTGCCGAGTGTTTTTCGGATTTTGTCCGCAGATTTTGCGCGGCGTGCAAGTTTGCGCTTGCGCCGGGTTTTTACCGAGTTGAGTCCGACCGGTTTTTACCGGAAAGTATATGCGGCGAGAAAACCGCCTGTTTTATGTTTATGCCGTCGATACTAACGCCGGAAAAATCCACGCCGGGGTTCGGAAAAAAATCCATGCCGGGGTTCTCCCCTCGTCTGCAGGAGTTTTTCATTGCTTTTCGGATTTCCCCTCTGATGCCGGTTTCTCTGCCCGACTTATTTTGCCGAAAACCAGTTTTCGCCCGCGCTAACTTCTACTTCGAGCGGAACGGAAAGGGTCACGGCGCGCTCCATTTCCTCTTTCAGAATACGCGAAACGGCGGTTTCCTCTTCCGGCGCGGTATCGACGATGAGTTCGTCATGTACCTGTAAAATAAGAACGGAGCGCAGATTTTCTTCTTTCATCCGGCGGGAAACTTTCAGCATCGCGATCTTGATAATGTCGGCGGAAGCGCCCTGCAACGGCATATTCATCGCCGCGCGCTCGCCGAACGAGCGCAGGTTGTAGTTGGACGATTTCAGTTCGGGCAGGTACCGGCGTCTGCCGAGGAAGGTTTCGCAATAGCCCGTTTCTTTGGCGTGAGCGACGTTGCCGTCCATATACGCCTTGACTTCCGGATAGGTGGCAAAATAGGTCGCGATATACTGTTTTGCGTCCTTGACCGGAATTTTGATGTTCGCCGCCAAGCCGTACTCGCTGATACCGTAAATCACGCCGAAGTTGACCGCTTTCGCCGAACGGCGCTGGGTGGGCGTAACTTCTTCCTTTTTTACGCCGAACACACGCGCGGCGGTCGCCGTATGGACGTCCATGCCCTCGAAAAAGGCTTCTTTCAAGCCCGGACAGTCCGAAAACGCGGCAAGCAGCCGCAGTTCGATCTGCGAATAGTCGGCGGAAACAATCTTGCCGCCATTAAAGCGCGAAACGAACATTTTTCTTAAAACTTTACCGTCTCCGTCCCGCACGGGAATATTCTGCAGGTTGGGTTCTTTCGACGACAGTCTGCCGGTCGAAGTCAGGGTCTGATTGAAACTGGTGTGCAGGCGCTTTTCGCGGTCGAGCAGCGGCTTCAACCCCACAAGGTAAGTGGAAAGCAACTTTTGTTTTTGCCGGTATTGCAGAATGAGCGGCACGACGGGGTGCGCGTCTATCAGGCTTTCCAGCACTTCTTTGCCCGTGTTGTAGCCCGTTTTGTTGCGTTTGCCCTTGGCGATTTTCAGTTTTTCAAACAGCACTTCGCCCAGTTGTTTGGGAGAATTGAGGTTGAATTCTCCGCACATGGCGTAGATCTGTTTTTGAATGTCCTGCGTTTCGGTCTGGAATTTTTCGGTCAGGCGCGCCATTTCCTTTTCGTCCACGACGACGCCGGCTTTTTCCATGCCGAACAGCACGGGAAACAGCGGCAATTCGATCTCCTCGTAAAGTTTTTGCATGCCGTCCTTTACCAGCACGCGGTAGAGGTCGCCGAACTTCCACAGCAAAAACGCCGCCGGGGCGTTCTCCTTGCCGTCGGCGCCGTATTCGGTCAGAACGTCCGCCACGCTTTCGGCTTTGCCGGAAAAGTCGGTAAGATATTTCAGAATGGAAAAATCACGCATTTTGCAGACGGGCAGCGGCACGCCGAAGCGGTCAAACAGATGCAGCAGCTCTTTTCCGTCGAAAAGGTAGAGGGTATTTTCCTGCTTGGTTGTGAAAGCGGAAAGGGCGCGGAAAAACGCGTCTTCCGCAATGCCGTCGTCCAGAAGCGTTTTGGGGAAACGTACGAAATATTCGGTTTTTCCGTCCGAAAAGTGCGTTTCCTCCCCCACGGCAAGAAAAATTTTATTGAGCGGCTGCAATACCGCTTTCACTTCGGATTCGGTTTTCAGTTCGGGCGCGCGCAGGATTTTGGAATGGTCGAAAGTCGCCCCGTCCTGCGCGGGCGTTCCGGCGGCGGATTGTACCGAAGTTCCTACCGCGATTTCTGTCGCGGCGGCGGATTGTACCGAAGTTTCCGTTTCTGCCGCGGAAAAGTCCGAAACTTCTGCCGCCGCGGCGGACTTTGCATAGACTTCCATAGCGGCGGATTCTGCGGAAACCTCCCCCGCCGGCTGTGCAGTATCAGGGGCATTTGCGAAAAGGTCGATTTGTCCGTGCGCGGGGGTATTTGCAGCAGTTTTATTTTTACCGCCATGGGTATTATCCGCTGCCGATTTTTCAGCGCCGAAGGCACCTACGGATACCCCCATTTGTCCGGCGGCAGCATTTTTATCTGCACCGGCAGGGGTATTGTCTTCCGCAATGCCGGGGGTATTACCCCCTTTAATGACAGAGATATCATTTCCTGCGCCGAAAAGCGACGTTTCTCCCCCGACAGGGAAAAAGGCTTCTTTTTTCAAGAAAGTGAAGAATTGCAACTTACGGAACTGTTCTTTGGCTGCATCCGGCAAAGGACAGGAAAAACGCAGATCGTCCAGCGTAAAGGGGAACCGCACCCCGGTATCGATGGTCGCGAGGCGGTAACTCATTTCGGCGGATTCTTTGCCGCTTTCCAGTTTTTCTTTCAGTTTGCCGCGCACTTCGTCGATATGTTCGTAAACGCCGGCAAGGGTGCCGTAGGAATGCAGCAGGTCTTTCGCCGTCTTTTCGCCCACGCCGGGGACGCCCGGAATATGGTCGGAACTGTCCCCCATCAGACTTTTCAGATCGACGATCTGAGAGGGGTTCAAGGTGGTTTTTTCGGTAAAATTTTCCGCAGTATAGCGGTCGATCTCGCCCACGCCGCGGCGGGTAAAGCAGACGGTAGTGCTTTCGTCCACCAGTTGAAAACTGTCCTTATCCCCCGTATAGATCAGGGTCGGCAAAGAAAATTGTTTGGCGGCGGAACCAATAATGTCGTCCGCTTCGATTCCCGCACACTCATAGCAGAATACCCCCATAGTCGCGAGCGTCTGTTTCATGACCGGGACCTGTTCTGCTAAGTCGTCCGGCATCGGGCGGCGCCCCGCTTTATATTCCGTATACATTTCGTGACGAAACGTCGGCTCTTTGCGGTCGAACGCCACCAGAACGTGCGTCGGCGCTTCGTCCGTCAGCACTTTTAAAAACATATTGACAAACGCAAATACCGCGTTGGTGGGCGTTCCGTCCTTGGTGGTGAGCGGCGGAGTGGCGTAATAGGCGCGATTTAACAGGCTGTTGCCGTCGATTAAAACAATTTTTTCCATAGTCTTGCTGTTTTTTCCTTGCTTTTTTATTAAGGATGTGTTATACTGCTTTCGTTCCGTGCCGAAGTGGTGGAACTGGCAGACGCGCCGGACTCAAAATCCGGTGGTAGCGATACCGTGTGGGTTCGAGTCCCACCTTCGGCACCAACTTTTATCCGGTTAAACGTCGTTTAGCCGGGTATTTTTTTAGGTGTAGTATGAACTTTTTCCATAAAATCGGAACGTCATTTAAAAGAATTTTTTTATCGTCGTCATTGCCGGCGGAAGACGCCGCAAAATCTTATGGCAGTATAGCGGAAAATCAATTCGCTGCCGCAATTAAAAAACTAGTTCCTCATTCCGAAATAAAAACCAACGTACTTGTTTCCACAGCTTCCGGCAAATGCGAGATCGATTGTCTGATTTGTTATGCCGACAAACTGTTTGCCATCGAAATCAAGCACTGGAAAGGTAACGTAACCGAAACTGGCGGACAATTTTTATCGCTGAAACAGGACAAATATACCGGGGAAATTTATACAACTAAACAAAAATCACCGTTTTCTCAGATAAAACGACAAATTCATTTACTAAAAGAAATGACCGGGACTTCCCCTTGGATCAATGCCGTCGTGTTTTTTGCCGATACTGCAAAAGTATCTCTTTCAAACTCCGAAGTATGGTTTAACGATATTCATCTGCTGACAAATTATCTTTTGCATGAAGGAAAAAGTTCCGATAAGCGCCAAATCGAACAATGCCTACAACAATGTAAAAGCGCCGATTTTCTTTTTTCCTCCACCTTATTCGGAAATTGTTCTCTCCATTGCAAAATCAAAGAAAATTCCTTTATTTTTGACACACCTAACGGGATTTTCTCTGATCCGGATATCGATCTGATTGAAATTAAACACAAATTATCGTATGATATTCTTGTTGTAAGACTGAAAAACAGCTTTGCCTTTGAGTCAAAAAACGAAACGGGGAAAATTTACGTCGATACAAACGACGGTTTGGGCTATCGACCTTATTCTTTATGTAAAATCGATCTCATCAAATTCGGTAAATGACGTGAGTTATTAGCATAAAACAAACATTGTTTCCACTCTTATCCGCAATTTGTCCGATCTTGTTATTCTCCTTAAAAAAATCAGATCCACCACTCGGGGGTCAGGTCGCCTAAGGTTACCACGCGCCCGGTTTCTGTATCCAGCATAATTTCGATATCGCGATAACTTCCCGGCATCAGTTGGGTCATCAATTCCCGGCAGGCGCCGCAAGGGGGCATCGCCTTTCCGTCCCGGTTGACGGCGATAACGCGGCGGATTTTGCTTTCCCCATTCGTCAGCATTTGAAAAATGGCGTTGCGCTCCGCACAGATGCCGAGAGTGCAGGCGCCGTCCACGCAAACGCCGACGTAGATTTTGCCGGATTCCGACTCGATCGCGGCGGCGACCCCGCCCGCTTCTACGATGTCCGAAACCTTATGCGGATTCAAGACTTTTTTTGCAGCCTGATATAATTTTTCCCAGGTTTGATCCATATACTTGTACCCCAATCCTCCTCAACTACAAACAAGGAGAATAGTTACGGGACGGCGCCTTTTTGCGGGAGCCGCCCCGTTTTTATATTTTCCATCCTCAAAACGGGAGCCTTGCCCGTTTTTACGTTTTTGAAAATGAAATTACCCTGCTTTTACGTTTTCTTTGAGAAGAGAAACCTTCTCCGCACGTTTCCGGCTGCCGGAGCGGAAGCCGTTTTTGCGGTTCTGCTTTCCGGAAGCCGTTTTTGCGGTTCTGCCGGCGCGCGGAAACGCGGCATTTTTTTACTTTGCAATATTTACCAGATCTTCGCCGTAATATTCGGAAAGAATCTTGAGGTAATTGCGGTAGAATTCGGTATCGAACGCCGGATAGCCGAAGAGATAATGGTTGCGGTGTTCGGTCCCGTCCTCTTCCGTCACCTTTAAGAGATAGACCTTTTTATGTCCGTGCGAAATGCCGATGGAAGTAATATGGTTGTTCTCGTTCGGTTCGCAAGTAAATTTGCCGGAAGCGACCACTTCACCCGAAAGCGCGTCTTTCACCTCGTAAGTGCCGGAAACGCGGCGCATGGTGTCGTTTAAAATATGCACGCCGCAGCCGAAACCTGCCGGTTCGTCCAGCGCAATGGTCACGGGATCCTGACTCTGTTTGATGAAGTAATACGCCAGCTTTTTCTTGAAATAGTAATCCACGACGGCGTCCGAAAACTGCGGCCAACCGTCCTGCATGTTCCACCACAAAATACCGTCGCATTCCGGCTTGCGGATACGGCAACTTTCGATAAAGTACTTGTCCGCCTCTGCCTGCGAAGCCTGCGAATACAGCGCAAAATCTTCCAGATTGTCCGCGCGCTTGCCGAACAGCGCTTCTACCTGCTTGTGCATCAGGTCGATACGGTAATCCCACATGCCGCCCTTGCCTTCCGGCTCGGTCGCATGGGTCAGCCATTCGTCGTTATCGACGTTCGCCGGCCAGAGTTTATCTTCCGAAATGAATTTTTTGATGGAAGAAACCGCCGGGCTGCCGTGATAGCCGATTTCGCTGATGAAGTGCGCGCGGTGCGTGCGATATTCCTGCGCCTTGAAGTAGTCGCGCGAGCCCCAGGCATGCTGTTCGGGCGTTTCCGAAAGGTCGCGGATCTTGCAGAGTTCGGGCGCAAAATATGCCGAGGACGGCAGATAGGGGCGCCACGGATCGTACAATTTGACCATTTCCGGCAGAATTTTGCGGGAAAGATCGTCCATTTCCGGCGAAAGGAAGAACTGATACCACGCCCAGTCGATCTCGTTGTTGCCGCAGTAAAGCACCAGCGAGCAGTGGTTGCGGACGCGGCAGATGAAAGACTTTGCTTCTTCTTTCATCAGGTTGACGAAGCGGTCGCCCAAAGGATAGGTGTTGCAGGCAAGCGCGAAGTCCTGCCAGACCATAATACCCTTTTCGTCGCAGAGGTTAAAGAAATTTTCGTCTTCGTAAATATTGCCGCCCCAGCAGCGCACCATGTTGCAGTGCGTGTCCACGCATTCTTCGATGACGGTGGGAATCCGTTCGGGGTCGTTGCTGTGGATGGCGTCCACGGGAACCCAGTTGGTGCCTTTGCACATCACGGGGACGTTGTTGATCTTAACGGCGAATTTGCCCTTTTTGCCTACGCCCGTTTCGGTACGGTCGAGTTCGCACTTGCGGATACCGAACTTGGTGTGATAGTCGCAGACAACGTTGCCGTTTTCGTCCAAAACGTTCAGCGTAATATCGTACAGGTTGGGATCGCCGTAACCGTTCGGCCACCAGAGTTTGGCGTTTCTGACGTCGGTACGCATGGTGGAATAGTTGAAGTACAGCTTCTGATTGATTTCGAACTCGCTGTCGCCGCATTTGCCGAGCAGTTGCACGCGGTACTTTCCGTAGAAACGCGGCGAAACCTTGACGTTATACTGCGCCCAGATCCAGCCCAGCGTCACGCCCTGATCTTCGCGCACGTTGATGGTGGTCAGGAACAAATCCTCGACGCGGGTTTTGTCTTTATACAGCAGTTCCACGTCGCGATAAATGCCGGCGGAAACCAGACGGCAGATGATATCCCAGCCGTACATATGCGCGGCTTTACGAATGGCAAGTCCCTCAAAATCTCTGGGGAAGCCGGTCATAAAGGGGAAATGTTCCTTATCCGTCGTGTAATAGATGGGGGACGCGATATGTACGGTCAGCACGTTTTTACCCGGTTTTACGTAGTCGTCCACCGCAAATTCGTGCGTGATGAGCATGTTTTCGGACTTGCCGATTTCCTTACCGTTGACGTAGTAAGTCGCCACGGTGTCCACGCCGTGGAACTTTAAAAACAGGTCGTAGTTTTTGTAGTCGGCGTCTACTTCAAATTCTTTTTCGTACCAGAATTCGCGCAGTTCGTTGGCTTCGGCAGCTTTGATATTGTTGCCGAAATAGATATCGGGTAAAAGCCCCGCGCGCATCATGTCTTTTTCTACGTTGCCGGGGATTTCGGCTTCGATATGCGTTGTTTTGGGGAACTTTTTGACCTCGGCGATCGAAGACGCGGAAAGGTCTTCCGTTTCGTAGAAATAGAGGTCGGCTTTTCCTTGGATTTTCGTGGTTTTCATCCTTTCTCTCCTTGAATATATCGGTTTTGAGATTGTTTTTTATGTTTCCCGGCGGATTAACGTCGGTTTATATCCGGCGGCACAATGTCGTCTTTTTTTCGTAAAAATTTGCCTGCCGTTTTATCCGGCACGTTTCGCCGTTTAACCCCTTATAGGTCGAGCGCCGCGACGACCGCGCCGTAGTCCCCGATCTTTTCGCCCAGGCTTGCCGGGACGACCTTGCATGCCGCAAGCGACGGAGCAAGCGCTTCTTTCTTCAACACCTTTTCCATTTCCGGAATCAAAAACTCGCCCGCCCGTGCGAACACGCTGCCGATAACGATTTTTTCCGGATTTAAAATATCGATAACGTAAGAAAGTCCCACGCCGAGATAGTGTCCGGAAAGCGCCATGACTTCGAGCGCGTCGGCTTCTCCCCGCTTGCAGGCTTCCGCCACGTCTTTGGTGGTGACGTCGTGCACGTCGTCCGTTTTCATATACGAAACGGGCAAGCCCTGCTGCATGCGCTGGTTGGCTTTGGAAATCGCGATCTGGCGGATACCGCCGCCGCTGCAGAACCCCTCGAACGAGCCGGCTTTTCCGTAGCCGACCGGTCCGTCTTCCGCCAAACGAAAATGGCCGACTTCGCCCGCGTTGCCGTTGGTGCCGGAATACAGCCGACCGTTTAAGATCAGCCCTGCGCCAAGCCCCGTGCCGAAGGTCATAAAGACCATATTTTTGGTACCCCTGCCCGCGCCGTACTGCCATTCCGCAAGGGCGCAGGCGTCGGCATCGTTTTTCAGGCGGACGGTGCAGTGCAGCCGTTCCCCAAGATAGGTAGTGACCGGCACTTTATCCCAGCCGGGAAGGTTGGGCGGCGACAGAATGACGCCGGTTGCGGAATCGAGCGGTCCCCCGCAGGAAACGCCGGCGATATATTCCCCCGCGGGGACGGCGTTTTGCCGCAGCATTTCTTCGGCTTCGGAAAGCAGCGCGTCCAGCACTTCCTGCCAGGTGCCTTTGGTGGGCATTTGTTTACGACTTAAAAATTCGACCTTTTCTCCCCCGGTTTTCGCAAGGAGCACGGCGCTTTTCGTTCCGCCGATGTCGAAACCTACGATGTACATAAAGTCCCCCTTTGCGTAATATTACGCGGTCAGTTCTGACCGAAAATTTCGTTTTCCACCGCGCGGCAGATAAGATGGTAGACGGGCAGATGGCATTCCTGCACCTTGAAGGTTTCCTTTTCGGGAACGTTTAAAGTAAGGTCGCAGACCGAAAGCATTTTGCCGCCGGACTCTCCCGTCATGCCGACGGTATAGCCGCCTTTCATTTTCGCGACCAGCACGGCGTAATAGATATTGGCGGAGTTTCCGGAAGTGGAAATGCCGATAAACACGTCGTTTTCGGTGCAATAGCCGTACGTTTCCTGCGCGTTGCACAGTTCGGGCGCGGCGTCGTTGGCGTATGCGGTCATGATCGCGCTTTGCGAAATGAGCGAAATGGCGGGAATGGCGCCTTGCAGACGGTCCGCAAGGTACGTCCCCTCTTTGCCGAACGCGCTTTCCAGTTTTTCGCGATCCTTTTCGGGAACGGGGCGTTTGATATAGAATTCCTTTAACAATTCGCCCACGATATGTTCGCTGTCCGCGGCGCTGCCGCCGTTGCCGCAGACGAGGATTTTACCGCCGCGGCGGACGCGGGCGGTGATCTCTTCGATCGCGGTTTCGATTTTTTCTCTCAGATATGCCATTTTAGGATAGCGTTCGATAAACTCTTCGATTGCTTTTACGGTGTTTGGTTTCATCTTCTTCTCCTTTCCCGCCGCAGCGGGAATTTATTGCTGTTTTCCGCCGGGGCGGAAATCTATGCTGTTTTAGGTTGTAAAAAAACTTTTATTCCTTATCCGACGGGCGGAAGTTTGTGCTTTTCCGCAGGGCGGAACCGCTATTGTCTTTTTCCACAGGCGCAATATCGCTTGCCCGGACTTACTTCCCGTCCACGTAGTCCAGATATTCGTCGTAAGAGGTCATCTTGTCGAAGGTCTTCCGTCCGCCCGAAATTTCGATGATGCGGTTGGCGACGGTGGAGCAAAGTTCCTGGTCGTGCGAGGTGAACAGAATATTGCCCTTGAAATTGATCATGCCCGTGTTGAGCGAAGTGATGGATTCCAGATCCAAATGGTTGGTGGGGTCGTCAAACAGTAAAAAGTTTCCGCCCTCCAGCATCATTTTGGCAAGCATGCAGCGGACGCGTTCTCCGCCCGAAATGACAGATGCCTTTTTTAACGCTTCCTGACCGGAAAAGAGCATTCTTCCCAGCCAGCCGCGCAAAAATTCTTCGTAATGATCGTAGGAATACTGACTGAGCCATTCCACAAGATTTAAGTCCACGCCCTCGAAATAGGAGTTGCAATTTTGCGGGAAGTAGGAAGTCGTGATGGTTTTTCCCCAACGAATGGTGCCGGAATCGGGCTGTTCAAACCCTAAAAGGATCTGGAACAGCATAGTGATCGTCGTACTTTTGTCCGAGAAAAAGGCGATCTTGTCCCCTTTGTTGACCGTGAAATCGATATTTTCAAAATACCCTTTCTTGGTCAAGCCTTCCACCTTTAAAATGTCGTTGCCGATCTCTTTTTCAAACTTGAAATCGACGAACGGATATTTGCGGAGGGACGGACGAATGTCCTCGATGGTGAGTTTTTCCAGTTCCTTTTTGCGGGCGGTCGCCTGCCGGGATTTACTGGCGTTTGCGGCAAAGCGGGCGATAAAGTCCTGTAATTCCTTCGCGCGCTGCTCGGCTTTTTTGTTCTGTTCTTTCTGCTGGCGCAGAAGCAATTGGCTGGTTTCGTACCAGAAGTCGTAGTTCCCGACGTACACCGTGATCTTACCGAAGTCCACGTCGCAGATATGCGTGCAGACCTTATTCAGAAAGTGACGGTTATGCGAAACGATGATGGTGGTGTTTTCAAAATTCAGCAACCATTCTTCCAGCCAGCGAATGGTGGAAATATCGAGGTTGTTGGTCGGTTCGTCCAGAATCAGGATATCGGGATTGCCGAACAGCGCCTGCGCAAGCAACACCTTGACTTTGGTTTTGCCGTCCACGTCTTTCATTTCGGTGTAGAACAATTCCTGCGGGACTTTGAGTTCGTTCAGAAGCGTTTCCGCCTGAGATTCCGCTTCCCACCCGCCGAGTTCGGCGAATTCGCTTTCCAGTTCCGCGGCGCGAACGCCGTCTTCGTCCGAAAAATCGGGCTTTTGGTAGATGGCGTCTTTTTCGTCCATAATCTCGACCAGCCGCTTATGCCCGAGAAGCACGGTGCGAAGCACGGTACAGTCGTCAAACGCGTTCTGGTTCTGGCTTAAAACGGACATTCGCTCGTTTTTGCCGATGACGACCTCCCCCTTTTGGGGGTCGATTTCTCCGGAAAGCACTTTCAAAAAAGTGGATTTTCCCGCGCCGTTGGCGCCGATAACGCCGTAGCAGTTGCCGTTTGTAAACTTTAAGTTGACGTCTTCAAACAGTTTTTTTGTTCCCAGTTGCAGGCTTACGCCGATGGTTTGCAGCATGATTTCTCCGTGAATATTTTATTATATACTTTGCCGAATAATTGATTTGCCGGGGCGTTGTTTTTGCAAAAACCGGCACTTTTTTATGGAAACAGGGGTGCCGTTTTATGGAAACGGGTCGCCGGTTTACAAAAAAAGGCGCGCCGGTTTATAGAATCTGCGGCGTCCCCGCTTTTCCCTTACAGTTCGCTTTTTGCAAGGGCGACCGCACCCAAAAAGCCCGCGTCGTTTCCCAGTTTTGCGATCTGTACCTTGACCGTGGAGCCGAGCGCTCCGCCGTAGATGCCGGCGTCCATACGCGCTTGCAGGGGGCGGGTCAGATTTTCGCCCTGCGCGCACACGCCGCCGCCCAGAAGAATGACTTCCGGACGGAACACGTTGGCAATATTGATCAGCCCCGCCGCCAGATGATCGAGGTAGGATTCCACCACCTCGCGCGCGGCAGGGTCTTTATCGCGCAGTTCAAACGCCAGTTTGCCGCTGCCTTTTGCGATATTGCCGTTTGCGGCTTTCCACAAAAGCGATTCCGGGTGCTTTTCCATCGCGCGTTTGGTGTCGCGGTTGAGCGCCGTTGCGGAAGCGTACGCTTCGAAACAGCCCTTTAATCCGCAGGTGCATTGTTCCCCGCCGTAGCAGAGAACGGTATGCCCGATTTCCGCGCCGAAGCCGTCGTGTCCGGGGAAAATTTTCTTGCCGATAATGATGCCGCTGCCGACGCCCGTACCGAGGGTGACGGTAACGCTGTCTTCGTACTCTTTCGCCGCGCCGAAAGCCGCTTCTCCGAGAGCCGCAACGTTGGCGTCGTTGCCGATTACTACGGGGAGAGAAACCGCGTCTTCGATCATTTTACGAATAGGAACGTCTTTCCACACCAGATTGTTGGAATAGACGACCACGCCGCGCTTTACGTCGATCATGCCGGGGATTGCCGCGCCGACGCCGGCAATATCCTCCTTTTTCAAGCCCGAAGCCTTGATCAGCGCGGTGACAAGCGCGACGATATTTTCCGCAACGTGTTCCGCGCCCTTTTCCGCCTCGGTCGGGAAACTGTTTTTTACAAGGACATTGCCGTTTTCGTCCGCAATGCCGCCTTTGATATTGGTGCCGCCGAGATCGATTCCTACAAAATAACGCATCATAATTTTACCTCTTTCATCATTGTACCATACCCGGCGTTTTTTCTCAAGTTTTTTCCTGAAGATTCTTTGCGTTTTTTATAGAAAAATTTACGATAAATTCTATGCAGGGATTTGCGATTTAAGCAAGGGCGGAATACAGGGAAAAATCGCTGTTCCCCCCACATCAAACAGCCGCAGGAAAACACGCCAAAACTGTGGCGGGGCGCATAAAACAGTCCGCAACGCGGACACGTAAAACCGCTGCGAGAGTAAGGAAATACAACCGCGGAAAATATATTAAAATAAAAAGCCCGCGGCGGCGTTCTTAAAAAAGAACGCCGCCGCGGGCAATAGTTACAAAATGCAATTTTTTATAGTGCAAAACGCAATTTTTCTTGCGAGCCCTTTGTCGGACTTCAAATCCGGCAAAAGTACGCACCGTTTTTCATTTATCTCCGCGCCGGGCAAAGCGCCGCCGCCCCCGCATCAGCGAACCGGCTTCGCAAGCACACTACGTCTTATCTTCGCCAGACCATAACGACGCGTTTGATATGTTCCGCAGGGTAAGGCGCGTTTTCCCGTTCGGCGACTTTTACCGTGCGAACCACGCCGCGGCTGAGCGCGCTGTGGCTGCCGAGGGGCGCCAGAACGTCGTCCCCCGCCTTGACTTCCGGAATGGCGCAGAGATACCAGTAAATTCTGCCCGCAACCAGCGGGTCGGAAGGAAATTCCACACCGACGAAAACCATGGTTCACCCCACCGCCGGGCGCGGCATGCCCGCCGCCCGGACGGATTTCCGGTCTGTTCCGCCGCAGCGTTACGCCTTGATGAACGCGGCAAACGCCAGATAGGTTTCGTACAGGTCGGCTTTGGAAACCATTTCGTACGGAGCGTGCATGGAAATGACGGGGACGCCGATATCCACGGTGTCGATGTTCCATTTGGAAATATATTTTGCGACCGTTCCGCCGCCGCCCGCGTCGATTTTGCCGAGTTCCGCCATCTGATAGACGACGCCGGCGTTTTCAAACAGATCGCGGACGAAAGCGAGATATTCCGCGGAAGCGTCGTTGCTGCCGCTCTTGCCGCCCGCGCCCGTAAATTTGCAAAGCGCCGTACCCATGGAAACCAAAGAGGCGTTCCGCTTTTCGAATACTGAAGCAAAGTTGGGGTCGAAGCCTGCGGTCACGTCGGCGGAAAGACACTTGCTGTTTTCTCTGACGGCGGCGAAATCCGCGTTTTTCGCCTTGCAGACGGCACGCATGAGGTCGATGAACACTTCGCTCTGCATACCGGTATTGCCTTCGCTGCCGATTTCTTCCTTATCGGCAAGAACGACGAACGTCGTCCTTGCGGCAGGTTCCGCCAAAAGCGCGGTCAGCGCGGGATAGGAGCAGACGCGGTCGTCGTGACCGTATGCGCCGACGAGTGCGCGATCGAACCCGATATCGCGCGCCTTGAACGCCGGTACCGCCGAAAGTTCCGCCGACAAAAAGTCCGCTTCGGTCACACCGTACGCTTCGTACAGTCTGGAAAGGACGGTCAGACGGATCTTTTCTTTTACGTCTTCGTCGGGATAAGGCAGTCCGCCTACCACCAGATTGAGGTCTTCCCCCGCGATGATTTTTGCCGCGGGCTGCGCCATCTGGTCGCGGCTTAAGTGCGGCAGAAGGTCGTTGATGTAGAAGACGGGATCGGCGGGATCTTCGCCCACTTTGATTTCTACCGTCTTGCCGTTTTTGAGTGCGACCACGCCGTGCAGCGCAAGCGGCATTGCCGTCCACTGATACTTTTTGATGCCGCCGTAGTAGTGCGTTTTCAAAAACGCCATGCCGCTGTCCTCGTACAGAGGAACCTGTTTGATATCGAGGCGCGGCGAGTCGATGTGCGAAGCCAGAAGGCGGAAACCTTCCTTTTCGGCGTCTTCGCTGCCTACCACGAACGCGGCGAAACTTTTGTTATGTACGTTGAAATACTTTTTGTCGCCCGCTTTGAGCGCGTCGCCGAATCGGTATTCGGTAAAGCCCGCCGCCTGCGCCATACGGGTGGCTTCTTTTACCGCTTCGCGCTCGGTCTTTGCCGCGTCGAGAAAGGCTTTGTACCCTTCCGCAAAAGCGTAGGCTTTGGCGCGTTTTTCTTCGGACGCCGTTTCAAAAGCGTTCTTTTTTTCGTACGCCAATTTTTCGAGAAGAAGCGTACCTTCCGATTTCTTTTCCATAAAATGTATATCCTCCTGTGTTTTTTTGCGAAATTTAAATTACCGGACGGTTGTCGGACGGCGAACGCCCTAAAACAAAACCTCCGCATGATTCAGGCGACGACCGGAACCCTTAAAATAAGCCCCGCCGACCCGGAAGCGTTCCGTTTTTTGCGGGACGTACGGTATTTTCGGTCACCGCACCGGTTTGCCGCCCGGAAACGCGAGCGCCTTGCGCCGGGACAAACGGGTCGCACACGGATTGCGGCAAGCGCTGCGCCCGCCGGCCGGAAAAGTCGCGCCCGGCACGTACGGATTTCAACCGTTCAACCTGAAAAGTTACGCCCGTCTGGTTTCGTACACCTTGATATTTTTTTCGGGCAGAAAGCCGGTCAGCTCGTTTTTCAGCGCCGGACAATCGCGTACGCGGACGCTGGCAAGGAATACGCTGCCTCCCGCCTTGATCTTGACCGGCATATCGCCGGGGTATGCGGCAAGGACGTCCAAAACGCCCTCGGTCACCGACGGGTCGTCGTCTTCAATCAAAAGCGCCATGCAAAGGGTAGTGGCAGGTTCCTCTTTCTTGTTTTGCGGCGCCTCTTCCTCCTCCACTTTCTGCACGCGGTCTACCGTAATGGATGGCGGATCCCCTTCCTTGATCTGAATTCTGCCGGAAAGTTGCACGATCGCGTCCTGTTCCAGGAGGAATTTGCACTTTTCAAACGCTTTGGGGAACACCACGCATTCCACGGCGCCGTACACGTCTT
Organism: uncultured Clostridia bacterium; assembly: GCA_934272745.1. GTDB lineage: Bacteria > Bacillota > Clostridia > Christensenellales > Borkfalkiaceae > SIG402. Next base: position 17,413 of record CAKQSI010000024.1, read on the forward strand.
CCACCTGTAAAATCGCCATCGTGGTGCCGCTTTTGGTCATAACGCGGCGAAGATTGGTGATAATGCCGCCGTAGGAAACGAAATCGCCGTCCTTGACGCTGCGGTAGGATTTATTGCCGTCTTCGTCCTCTTCAAAGTCCGAAAGCATGCTTGCGTTGAAAGAATTGCCGCGGAATCTTTCCACGTAATTCTTCAGCGGGTGCCCGGAAATGTACACGCCGCACACCTCTTTTTCGTGCGCAAGACGTTCTTTTTGCGAATATTCGGTAACGTTCGGGTATCTTATCTCGATTTTGTTGTCAATAACCGAGCCGAACAGACTCATCTGGTTGCTTTCCCGCTGCCTGGCGATCGCCGCGGCTTTTTGCAGTACTTCTTCGTAAATAGAAATGAGCAGGCAGCGCGACAGATGAAAGCAGTCGAATGCGCCGGCATAAATGAGGTTTTCGACCAGGCGCTTATTTAAAACTTTGGAATCGCAACGGGAAGCAAAATCTTCAAACGACTTAAATTTTCCGTTTTTCTCGCGCTCTTCGACCAGCGTATCGACGGCGCCGACGCCCACCCCTTTGACGGCGGCAAGCCCGAAGCGGATCTTTCCGTTTTTGACGGTAAAGAACGCGCGGCTTTCGTTGATGTCCGGCGGAAGCACCTCGATCTTTTCGTCTTTGGCGTAGGTGACGTAGTTCTGAATTTCGTCGCTGTTGGTGATGCGGTTGTTGAGGACGGCGGTCAAAAATTCCGGCTCGTAATAGCATTTCAGGAAAGCCGTCTGATAGGTAACCAGCGAGTATGCCGCCGCGTGCGATTTATTGAACGCGTACTTGGCGAAGTTTTCCATTTCGCCCCAGATCTGCATGGCGGTTTTCTCGTCTACGCCGCGCTTTAAGCAGCCGTCGATGGCGGTGGAAACCTTGCCGTGATCGATCGTTTCCGGTTTCCCGTTCAGGAAAATGACCTTTTCCTTGACCATGTCGTCCACTTTCTTTTTGCCCATCATACGGCGCACCATGTCGGCTTGTCCCAGCGTATAGCCGGCAAGCGCCTGAACGATCTTCATGACCTGTTCCTGATAGACGATACAGCCGTACGTCTGCTTGATGATGGGTTCCAGAAGCGGATGGGCGTATTTGATGTTTTCCGGGTGGTGTTTGTTTGCGATAAAGCGCGGAATGGAATCCATGGGTCCCGGGCGGTAAAGGGACACGGCTGCGATAATATCTTCGATACAGTTCGGGCGGAGCTTTTTCATAAAGTCCTGAAAGCCGCTCGATTCGATCTGGAAGATCGCCTTGGTGTTTCCCGAGGAAATGAGGTCGTATACTTTGGGATCGTCGTAGGTGCACTCGTCAAAATCGATGACCGTGCCGTAGTTTTCCTTGACGTATTCCACGCACATTTTAATATCGGTCAGGTTTCGCAGTCCCAAAAAGTCCATTTTCAGGAAGCCGAGATGTTCCAGTTCCACGCCGGTGTACTGGCTGGTGATATCATCGCCGTTCCTCGAAAGCGGCATGTGCCGGTCCAGAATATCGTGACCGATGATAACGCCGCAGGCGTGCGTGCTGGACTGGCGGGGCATATCTTCCAGATTCATCGCGATGTCCACCACGCGGCGGATATCGTCGTTGTTTTGATACATATCGACCAGTTCGGGAACCGAATAATCGATGCCGTAGTCCTTCGCCCCCTCTTTCGGGTGGTAGAAGCCGAACGCCTTCATCAGGATATTGGGGCGCTTTAAGTCGATACTCTCCCCTTTATAGGTGATTTTTCCCGGGATGGCTTTGGTGACCTTATCCAGTTCGGAATAAGGAATCTTCAGCACGCGTCCGACGTCTTTGATGGCGTTTTTCGCCGCCATGGTACCGAACGTAATGATCTTTGCCACGCGGTTTTCGCCGTACTTTCTGCGAACGTATTCGATGACTTCCTGCCGGCGCGAATCTTCAAAATCGACGTCGAAGTCGGGCGCGCTGACGCGTTCGCTGTTTAAGAAACGCTCAAAGTACAGGTCGTACTTCAAGGGGTCGATATCGGTAATGCCGATGAGGTACGCGACGACCGAACCTGCGCCCGAACCGCGCCCGGGACCTACCGAAATGCCCATTTCCCGCGCGGCGTTGATATAGTCCCAAACGATCAGAAAGTACTCGACGTACCCCTGTTTTTCGATAACGGCAAGTTCGCTTTCGATACGTTCGCGGATCTCCGGCGTTTCTTTTTTATACTTCTTTTTGATGCCCGCGTCGATGAGGTCGCGGATATACGCGATGGGGGTCTGCCCCGTTACCGGCTGGTACCGGGGGAACATATATTTTCCGTATACGAAGCCGAAATTGCACTTGTCGGCAATTTCCAGCGTGGTGGCAAGCGCTTCCGGTTCGTCCGGAAACAGCGCCGCCATTTCCTCTTCGGTCTTTAAATAAAACTGATCGTTGGGGAAACGCATGCGGTTAGGGTCGTCGTAAGTGGCGTTCATCTGCACGCACATCAGAACGTCCTGCGCGACCGCGTCTTCGCGCTTGGTGTAATGGACGTCGTTGGTAACCACCTTTTTAATGCCGTATTTTTCGGCGTACACGCGCAAAGTACGATTGACGAACGCTTCCTCTTCCAGTCCGTGGTTTTGCAGTTCGAGATAGAAATCCTCGCCGAATTCCTGCTTAAAGCGCACGACGAGCGCTTCCGCTTTCTCGTAATCGTGGGCAAGGATCGCCTGCGGAATGTCCCCCGCGACACAGGCGGAAAGGCAGATCAGCCCCTCTTTATGCTGAAAAAGCGTTTCGAGATCGATCCGGGGCTTGTAATAATATCCGTCGCGGAAGGCGATGGAATTGAGCAGACTTAGGTTGCGATAGCCGGTTTCGTCCTTACAAAGCAGAATCAGGTGGTGCAATTTTTGCTTGGTCGTTTTATCGGCAAGATTGCTGCAAACGTAAAATTCCGTACCGAAAATGGGCTTGACGTTGCTTCCTTTTGCGTTGCAGGCGTCAAAAAACGCCACGGCGCCGTACATATTGCCGTGGTCGGTCATGGCAAGCGCGGGCATCTGCAACTCATTGGCGCGTTTCACCACCTGCGAAATGCGCGCCGCCCCGTCGAGCAGGCTGTATTCGGTATGAACGTGTAAATGGACAAAATTGCTCATGATACTTCCTTAAAGTCCCATTCGCCGCCCTGCGTGCTTTGGCGGACGTAAGAAGACGATTCTCTATATATTTCGATAAGCAGTATAGCATATTCCGGGAAAGATTGCAATGTTTTCCCGCGGGAAAATTATGAAGAAACTCCCCCGTTTTTTGTCCGGGGAAAAGCCACGGGGAAATCGTGCGCAGAAATCAAAAGTAAACCGCTGGAAATAAGGTATATTGTCCGAAAAATATAAAATAAACGGAAAAAAATAGGATAAACGTAAACGGCGCCCGCCGGTCGGAAATTCTTCCGACCGGCGGGCGCCCCCTGATTTTCCTTGATTGTTATCTTATTTTATCGGATCCGATTTTACCGCAACGCTCCGACCTTTGCCGGGAGGTTCCGTTTTTTGCGATACGTCCCCCGTTTTCGGGAACGCAAGGCGCTCGCGGCAACACTTTGTTTTGCGCAAAGCGTTTCGTTTTTTGCGATACGTCCCCCGTTTTCGGGAACGCAAGGGGGGGTTATTTGCAAAATTTTACACCGGCACGGCTCCCCAAATTCAAGCCGGATCCGCTTTCAAAACGCAAGCGATATCCCGGTTCACCCCTCGCAAAAATCCAAGTCGTTTCCGGTTCAACCCGAAAGACTTTTACACCAACGGCACGCCGTTGATAACCAGCGAAAATTCCCGTTCCAGAAATTCCGCTGCCCTGCGGCACATCTGCATGCGGGCAAAATAGATCTCGAAATAATCCATAACCGAACAGATTGCGGTATCGATTTCGATGACCAGATTGATCTTTTTATCGTCCACCAGCACCTTGCTGCTTTCCGCCGCAAGGTTGACGCGGTCGTGAATGTTGGCGTCCTTGGGCGGCAGACTGCGTACTGCCTGACGCACCCGGCTTTTATGCACGTCCGCTTTATCCGCAATGATGAGCGCGGACGAAACCCGGCTGACCGGGATCCCGAACTTTTCGTCGTGATTGCCGATCGCCATCATGATTTCCGCCGCTTTTTCGTAACCCATTCCCATGCGGGTCAGAATGCGATAGGCAAGCAGCGCGCCGCTTTGCGCGTGATCCATACGGTTGACCGAGTTGCCGAGGTCGTGCAGATAACCGGCAACTTCCGCCATGTTGATCTCTTCTTCCGTGCCGCCGACCTGTCGCATGATCTCCCCCGCCGTCTTGCTGACGATGCGGCAGTGGCGCTCGCTGTGCTCGGTGAAGCCGAGCGCTTCCATCTGCTTGGCGGAAACTTCCATAATCGCGCGGACTTCTTTATCCTTTTTCAAATCGTTTGCAGTAATCATTCGGGTTTCTCCTTATGATGATAGGTCGTCTTCGGCGGGTCATTTTCATACGTATGTCCGGCAGCCGCCATGCGCTCCTCCTTTTCCTTGCGGAAGGCGCGGATCTCCCTTTCAAACCCGTTTTCGGTCGGGCGGTAATAGACGTGTCCGGAAAGGCTGTCCGGTAAGTAATTTTGACGGACGTACCCCCCGAAATCGTGCGGGTAGAGGTATTTTTTCGCCTGCGCTTTGTCCTCTTTGGAGGCGTAACTGACGTCTTTTAAGTACGGCGGAACGGCGTCGTCCCGCGTAATTTCCGCGTCGCGGTCGGCGGCGGAAAGGGCGTTTACCACGGCGTTGGACTTGGGCGCTTCACACACGTAAATGATGGCGGAAGCGAGCGGAATTCTCCCCTCCGGCAAGCCCAATTTTTCATAAGCGAGCAGCGCGTTCGTCGCGACCACCAGCGCGTTGGGGTCGGCAAGACCGACGTCTTCCGCCGAATGGACGACCAGCCTGCGGGCAACCAAAAGCGGATCGCATCCGCCGGAAATAAGCCGCTCGGCATAATACAGCGCCGCGTCCGGATCGCTGCCGCGAAGGCTTTTGCAAAAAGCGCTTAACAGGTCGTAGTACAGAGAATCGTCCACCGAAAGCGCCTTTTTCTGCACGCATTCTTCGGCGTCTTTTTTCGTGACGACGATGACGCCGCCTTTATCCGGCGGCGTGGTGAGAACCGCCATTTCCAACGCGTTATACGCCGTGCGTAAATCCCCCCCGGCGGTAAACACAATGTGTTCCAGAGCGCCCTCTTCAAAGCGCGTTTTGTATTTTCCCAGCCCCTTTTCGGTATCGGCAAGCGCCTTTTTCAGCGCGCCCGCAATTTCCTCTTCGGTCAATCTTTCAAAGCGGAACACGCGGCAGCGGCTGACGATTGCCGCCGTCATGGAAACGTACGGGTTTTCGGTCGTGGAACCGATCAGAATCAGCGTGCCTTTTTCCACCGACGGTAAGAGCGAATCGGACTGCGCCTTGTTGAACCGGTGACATTCATCCAGCAAAAGATAGGTGCGTTTTCCGTACATTTTTAAGGCGTTCTGCGCCTCTTCCTGCACGCGTTTGACGTCCGCCACCCCGGCGGAAACGGCGTTCAGACGCACAAAATTCCCCTTGGTGGTATTTGCAATGATATTCGCCAGCGTGCTTTTCCCGGAACCCGGCGGGCCGTAAAAAATGCAACTGCCGAGGCGATCCATTTTAATAGCGCGGCGGAGCATAGAACCTTCGCTTAAGAGATGCTTTTGCCCCACGAAATCTTCCATTTTTTCGGGACGCATCCGCTCGGCAAGCGGCGCCGCTTTTTCTTCGTTATGCATCAGATCGAACAGGTCCATCGCGTTCTCCTTTCCCCTTTCGTCTATCGCTCCCCGCAAACAGGATTGGCAGGGGTATTTTATAATACCGGTGTGGGTATTCAAAAACCACACGAAAACCGGTACGGGTATGCAAGAAACGCCCCGAAAAAACGCTTCGGGGCGAAAAATACGGTAGAAACGAGTCGTTCTGTAAGCCGAGTTCTGTCTTGGGCGACTATCTATCTACGCCGTACGTTGCCGCACGGCTCCAGCGAACATTTGTTAAAAGCGATGGCGAGCAACCATTGACCGCTTTTCCGTCTTGCTTTGAGTGGGGTTTACAGGGCATCCTTCGTCGCCGAAGGATCGGTGAGCTCTTACCTCGCCTTTCCATCCTTACAGGTTTCCCTGCGGTTTATTTCTGTTGCACTATCCTTGGAGTCGCCTCCATTTGGCGTTACCAAACACTCTGCTCTGTAAAGCTCGGACTTTCCTCGTCAGGCAAAAACCTGCCGCAGCCGCCCGAACGGCTCGATTTCAATTAAGATTTTAACACATTTACGAAAAAAAAACCACTGTTTGGGCATACTTTTTATAAACAATCGCAAAAAAAGGAGAGAATTATGCAACCGGTAGCGCTGCTTGTGGGGGCTTCTTCCGGAATCGGGTACGAAACGGCGAAAAAATGCAGGGCAAAAGGATATGCCGTATACAATGCTTCGCGCACGCCGTGCGATCTCGATTTCGTTTTTAATTTTACCGCGGACGTGAAGAATGCAGACGATCTTGCTTCCGCCGCGGCGGAAATCGTCAAAAAAACGCGCAGAATCGACCTTTTGATCTACTTTGCGGGCGAAAGCATGGCCGCCCCGGTGGAGTATGCAGAACTGGGCGATCTCCGCGACCTGTTTGAGGTCAATTATTTCGGATTTATCAAGGCGGTGCAAGCCGTTCTCCCCGTGATGCGCGCGCAAAACCGCGGCAGAATTATTGCCGTCGGATCGATGGCGGGGGTATTTTCCATTCCCTACGACGGGTATTATTCCGGCAGCAAAGCGGCGCTTTGTTCTCTCTTGGAATCCCTGCGGTTTGAACTTTACCCCTTCCGTATTCCCGTTTACGCGATTTTGCCGGGCGGAACCAAGACCGCTTTTACGGAAAAGCGCAAGGTCTACCCCGCCGGGAAAGTGCGCCTGTACGCCGGCAGAATGAAAATCGCCGTCACCCGCCTTGCCGAGATGGAACAAGGCGGCGCCGCGCCCGAAACCGTTGCGGAAACCATCGTCCGTTCTTTGGACAGAAAAAATCCGCCGCTTGTGATTGCGTCCGGGTTCCAAAACAAATTTCGGTTGTTTCTGGCAAAAATTTTACCCAAACGGCTGGTTTCGGCACAGAATTATAAAAAGTACGAGTGATTGCAGAATTATAAAAAATATGCGCGATTGCTGCCGGCTGTTTGGGAATTGGTGTTGATTGCAGCCGATAAGGATTGGTTTTGCCCACAACCGATACAACAATAATGACAAACCCACTTGACGGCGATTGCGGGCGACCACTGGTCGCCCCTACAAAAAATAAAAATCACTTGTCGGAATAAAGACAAAATACGTTTGCCGGCTACAATAACGCCCCGCCCGCCGGCAATGCCGGCGGGCGGGGCGTTATATGTTATTATATTTAGTCTGTTTTTAGAGGTTTGTTTTCCCAAAGTCCTTTTTGCAATACCCGGCAAATGATCAGCCGGTCGCAATCACAGACGATTCGGCAAAACGAAGTCAGCCGCTTCCGCCCGTCTTAGTGTTTTTTATCGACGTAAGAGGTATGCAGAATGTGGTGCGCACGATGGCTGCCGGGGTATTCCAGATAGGTATCGTAAACGTCTTTCACCACGGGGTTATCGTGACTCTTGCGCAGTTTGCTGTCCTTGTCCTCTTTATAAAGGACGGCGGCACGTTTCGCGCGGTAGTCTTCGTTGTTGCGGATGAAGGCGTCCATAATGGGCTGACCGCCGCCGTTGACGCAGCCGCCCGGGCAACACATGATTTCGATAAACGCGGCTTCGTTCGTGCCGCTTTTGATGGATTCGCAAACCGCTTTGGCGTTGGTCAGTCCGGAAGCAACCGCAACGTTCACCGTAAGGTCGCCCGCCTTATAAGCGGCTTTTTTGATACCTTCGGTGCCGCGGACTTCGGTAAAGTCAACACTCTTGACTTCCTTACCGGTGATTTTTTCCACCGCGGTACGGAGCGCGGCTTCCATAACGCCGCCGGTGGCGCCGAAGATTACGCCCGCGCCGGTAAATTCGCCGAGCGGATTGTCGTACTTCCCTTCGGGCAGACGATTGAAGAGGATACCGTTCTGTTTGATCATCTTTGCCAGTTCTCTTGTGGTCAGAACGGCGTCAATGTCGGGCAGATCCGCAGCGTTTTCGTTGGCGCGGAGTTTTTCCGCCTTTTTCGCAACGCAAGGCATGATGGAAACGACGTACAGTTTTTCGGGATCGATGCCCGTTTTTTCCGCATAATAGGTTTTAACCAGCGCGCCGAACATCTGCTGCGGCGATTTGCAGGTAGAAAGGTTGGGAATGAGTTCGGGATAGTAATGTTCCACGTAGTTGACCCACCCGGGGCTGCAGCTGGTGAACATGGGCAGCACGCCGCCGTTTTTCACACGGTCGATGAGTTCGTTCGCTTCCTCGATAATGGTCATATCGGCGGCAAAGTTGACGTCGAAAATCTTATCGAAGCCCAAAAGGCGCAGAGCGGAAACCATCTTTCCTTCCACGTTCGTGCCCATTTCATAGCCGAACTCTTCGCCCAGTCCTGCGCGGACGGAAGGCGCGGGTCCCACAACGACCACTTTTTCGGGATCGTTGATCGCCGCCATAACGCGGTCGATTTCTTCCACTTCGTGGAGAGCGCCCGTCGGGCAGACGTTGACGCATTGTCCGCAGGCGATACACGCGGTGTCGGACAGGGGCATTTCAAACGCGCAGCCGATCTCGGTCTTGAAACCGCGGCGAATGGGATTGATGACGCCGATGCCCTGCACCTTGGCGCAAGCAGCGGTACATCTGCGGCAAAGAACGCATTTGCTGTTATCGCGCACCAGATAGCTGGTCGCGTCCTTGTGCGTTTTGCTCATTTCCCCTTCGAACGCGTTGCTGTCGCAGCCGTATTCATAAGAAAGGCGCTGCAGTTCGCAGTTCGTATTTCTGTCGCAGGAAAGGCAATCTTTTCTATGGTTGGAAAGAAGCAGTTCGATGGTGGTCTTTCTGCTTTTTCTTACCTTGGGGGTGTTGGTGAAAACTTCCATTCCCTCGTTTACCGGATACACGCAGGAAGCGACCAGACTTCTTGCCCCCTTCACTTCGACAACGCAGACGCGGCAGGCGCCGATCTCGTTGATATCTTTCAGATAGCACAGCGTGGGAATTTTGATCCCGACCTGTACCGCCGCCTGCAGAATGGTGGTGCCGGCGGGAACGCTTACGTCCATGCCGTCGATTTTGAGATTGATCATTTTTACGTCAGCCATGTTTCTTCCCTCCGTTAGCCTTTGACGATAGCGCCGAACTTACAGTTCTGCATACAAACGCCGCACTTGATACATTTTGCGGGATCGATGACGTGCGGATTTCTTACCGTACCGGAAATTGCGTCCGCCGGGCAGTTTCTCGCGCAGAGCGTACAGCCTTTGCACTTGTCTTCCAGAATTTTGAAGCGGAGCAACTTTTTGCAGACGCCCGCGGGGCAACGTTTTTCAAGTACGTGCGCTTCGTATTCGTCGCGGAAGTAACGCATGGTGGAAAGTACGGGGTTGGGAGCCGTCTGTCCCAAACCGCACAGGGAGTTTTCCTTGATGTAGTGGCAGAGTTCTTCCATCTTGTCAAGGTCTTCCATGGTGGCTTTGCCTTCGGTCACCTTGGTCAGCATTTCGTAAAGACGCTTGGTGCCGAGGCGGCAGGCGGTACATTTACCGCAGGATTCGTCTACCGTGAATTCCAGGAAGAATTTCGCGATGTCGACCATACAGTTGTCTTCGTCCATGACGATCAGACCGCCGGAACCCATCATGGAACCGATGGCGATCAGACTGTCGTAATCAATCTTGGTATCGATCAGAGAAGCGGGAATACAGCCGCCGGAAGGACCTCCGGTCTGCGCCGCTTTGAATTTTTTACCGTGCGGAATGCCGCCGCCGATTTCGTAAACGACTTCTCTCAACGTCGTGCCCATCGGGACTTCGACAAGTCCGGTATTGGTGATCTTTCCGCCCAGAGCGAAGACTTTGGTGCCTTTGCTCTTTTCGGTACCCATCGAAGCGAACCAGTCTGCGCCGTTCAGAATGATCTGGCAGACGTTTGCGTAGGTTTCTACGTTGTTCAGCAGCGTAGGTTTGCCGAACAGACCCTTGACCGCCGGGAACGGAGGCCGGGGACGCGGTTCGCCGCGGTGCCCTTCGATACTGGTCATAAGCGCGGTTTCTTCGCCGCAGACGAACGCGCCCGCGCCGAGACGGATTTCGAGGTCGAAATTAAAGCCCGTGCCTAAAATGTTTTTGCCGAGCAAGCCGTTTTCTCTCGCCTGACGGATCGCGATCTCCAGACGATGAACAGCAACGGGGTATTCCGCACGGACGTAGATATAGCCCTGATCGGAACCGGTTGCATAGCCTGCGATTTCCATTGCCTCGATGACGGTATGCGGATCGCCTTCCAGAACCGAACGGTCCATAAACGCGCCGGGGTCGCCTTCGTCTGCGTTGCAGGCAACGTATTTCTGATCGGCAACCGACGCTTTGGCAAACTGCCACTTTCTGCCCGTGGGGAAGCCGCCGCCCCCTCTGCCGCGCAGTCCGGAATCGAGAATGGTCTGGATAACCTCGTCCTGAGTCATGGAAGTCAGCACTTTCGCAAGCGCCTGATACCCGTCGCGCGCGATGTATTCGTTGATGTTTTCGGGATCGATCACGCCGCAGTTACGCAGCGCAACGCGGTGCTGTTTATGATAGAAATGCGTGTCGTACAGGGATTTTACGGTGTCCCCTTCGACCGTTTCGCTGTAAAGGTATTTCTTGACGACGTTACCGTTTTTGATGTGTTCTTCCACCACTTCGGCGACGTATTCGGGCTTCATCTGCGTATAGAACGCGCCCTCCGGATAAACGACGACAACGGGACCCAAAGCGCAAAGTCCGAAGCAGCCCGTTTTGATGACTTTGACTTCCTTTTCCAGTCCCGCATCCTTTACGCCCTGTAAAAAGGCTTCGTAAATTTCTTCGGAATGACCGGAAGTACAACCGGTACCGCCGCAGATCAGAATGTGTTTTTTGAAGTTTCCTTTGATTTTGGACGGGTCTTCGACCGTTCTGCCGTCGACGTCCGCCTTATGTAAGTCGCGAATTTTAGAAAGTTCGGCTACATTTTTCATTTTTAAATTTCCTCCAATGTTCGTATCCGCGGCTTACTCGTATTTCGCGAGAATGCTTTCGACTTCTTTCGCCGTGACTTTGCCGTAAACTTCGCCGTTTACGGTAAGGACGGGAGCAAGTCCGCAGCAGCCGATGCAACGGGTGGCGTCCAGGGAGAACTTTCCGTCCGGGGTCAAGCCCGAACCTTCCAACCCCAGAACTTTCTGCAGTTTTTCGTACACTTCGCCGGAGCCTTTGACGTAGCACGCCGTACCCAGGCATACGCCGATTTTATATTTGCCGTTCGGCGTCAGGGAGAACTGCGCGTAGAAGGTCGCAACCCCGTAAACCTCCGCAAGAGGAACGCCGAAGAAGTCCGCGATCATCTGCTGCACTTCGATAGGCAGATAACCGTAGATTTCCTGCGCCTGCTGCAGGGCGGGCATGATTGCGCCGCGTACGTCTTTCAGTCCGTTCAAGACTTCGTAAAGCCTTGCTTCTTGTTCTTTCGTGCCGGAAAAGGGCACTGCCGCTTTTTTCGTCATACGAACCTCCAAAAATTGATGAAACATCACTGTTTATATCAGATTTTACATACCAGTATATCATAGCATAATTCCCTCTTTTTTTCAACGTTTTTCAGAAGATTTTTCTCGTTTTTTTCTAAAAAAATGCGGTAATTCAAGCGGTAATTTTTGCCTTGGCGCAAATTGCACGAATTTTCGGCGGGAATTTCGTGCTTTTCTCCGAAAAGCGCAAATTGCGACGGTTTTTGTCGGAAATGGTCGCAAAATCCGACGTTTTTTGGCGGAATTTGATTTTATGAAAAAGGTTGTTTTTGCGGCAACTCCCGCGAAAGTTTGCGGGGATTATATGGGGATTTATATATCAATTTTTGCAGTGCGCCTCCCCCACGAACGGCAAGACAAAAGGAGGCGTTTGCGGGGGCGGCAAGGTGGATTTTTGCGGAGCACTCCACCAATTATTTGCACGATGAAAGGCGGCGTATGTCAGCACATAGATATATCAAATTTTGTACGGCGGGCGAACAGTGTTCGCCCGCCGTACAAAATTTTTAACCGTGCGGGCGATCGATGATCTCCCCTACGTTTATTATGGATAAGAATACCTCATCAAAAAGCACGCAAAGTGCATTATTAAGCAATATAACCCGCGCCAGGTGGCATGACAATACATAAAACGCGCCCGCGCGGCAAAACTGCCGCGCGGGCGCGTACTCGTTATTCCATTTGCTTCCATTCCCATACGTGCATATTCGGGGTCGGCAGTAAAAGCGCTTCGGTACTCTCCTCCCCGAAACTCAAGCCCTGCCGCTGTTTTCGATCAACTCTTTTACAGGCAGGCGGCAAAGTTTTTGCAGATCACGCCCTGCCAGACGCACCGTCCAGTTTTTGCCGGAGGCGTCGCCCGGGGTGTTGACGCGCGCTTCCTCCCCCCGACGTAAAAGATCGAAAAACGGGATAATCGCAAGGTCTGCCGCAGAATACAGCACCGCTTCGATACTCTTTTCCAAAAATCCGCGGTCGGATTTTGCGGAAAACGGCAGCCCTAAAGCGCGGCATTGTTCCCCTAAGATGCGGAACGTTCCCGCTTTCGCATCGGCATTCTGCCCCTGTAAAAGCGAAAGCAGCGGCGGATTGTCGTGCGTGCCGGTATAGGCGACTGCGTTTTTGACGTAGTTTGCAGGCAAATGCGGGTTTTCCGGATTGCCGTCGAACATAAACGACAACACGCGCATGCCGGGATAGCCGACGTTTTTCAAAAACCGTTTTAAGGAATCGTCGGTCGTGCCGAGATCTTCCGCAACCAGCGGCGCGTGCCGGAAGCCGCGGAACAGTTCCTCTTTCGGTCCGTCGTACCAGGCGCCGTTTCGGGCGGTTTCCGCCCCGGCGGGCACGGCATAAAAGCGATCCAGCCCGCGGAAATGATCGATGCGCAGACGGTCGAACAGCGTCAGACCGTAGCGGATACGTCGTTTCCAGAAACGGTAGCCGTCCTTTTTCTGCGCGGCGTAATCGTACACGGGGTTGCCCCAAAGTTGCCCGTTTTCGCTGAAATAGTCAGGCGGAACGCCGGCAACCAGCGTCGGGCGCCGCTCCTCGTCCAGTCGGAACAGTTCGGGCGAAGACCACACTTCCACACTGTCGTAAGAAACGTACAGCGGCATATCGCCGAAAATTTCAATCCCGCGCGCGTTGGCATAGGCTTTCAGCGCCGCCCACTGCCGGCGGAATTCGTACTGCAAAAACAGGCGGAAACCGATCTCGTCCGCGTGTCCCTTCTGAAACCGCGCGATCGCGCTGCGTTTTCTCAGCCGCAAGCCCTCCTCCCATTCCTGCCAGCATTTGCCGCCGGAAAGGTGCTTGATTGCCGAAAACAGCGCGTAAGTCGCCATTTCTTCGTCTTTTTTCAGCGCCAGATAATCTTCGTCCGGCGTGAAGCGGGCGTAAGCCTTGCGTAACAGCGGCAGGCGGGTGCGGTACAGGTCGCCGTAGTTGACGCGCGTCTGCGCTTGCGGTGTTTTGGCGGAAGCCAGTTCCCCTTTGGTGAGCAATCCCTCTTTTTGCAACGTTTCCAGATCGATAAAATAGGGGTTTCCGGCATAACCGCATTCCGACTGATAGGGCGAATCGCCGTAGCCCGTGGGGGTCAGCGGCAGCACCTGCCAGACGGTGAACCCTTGCGCAGCGATGCCGTCCAGAAAGGCGCGCGCCTCTTTTCCGAAACTGCCGATACCGTACTTTCCCGGCAGCGAAAAGACGGGAAGCAACACCCCCGCTTTGCGATTTTTAGTTTTTTGTTTCCGGCGTGCGCCGGACGTCTGTTTTTCCATAATTCTTCCGTTATCGCCGTAAAATCACGCTCTCGCACAAAAAGACCGCCCGAAACGAAAATTCCGTCCGGGCGAACAGTCAAAAGAGGGAGCCAATCTCAGCCGCTCTCCCTGACAAGAGGGCGTTTTCCCTGCCCCTGACAAGAGGGAGCCAATCTCAGCAACTCTTCTCTGACAAAAAGGGCGCCGGCAAGCGGCAGCCCTTTGAATGCAAAACTTATTTTACACGTTCCATGTATTCGCCCGTTCTGGTATCGATACGGATAGTTTCCCCTTCGTTTACGAAGATGGGAACTCTGATAGTAGCGCCCGTTTCGACCACGGCGTTTTTGGTAACGTTGGTAGCCGTATCGCCCTTGACGCCCGGTTCTGCGGAAATAATCTTGAGTTCGACAAAGTTTTCACATTCGACGGAGAACGCGTTGCCCTTGTAGAATTTGATGGTGACGGGGTCGTTTTCCTTGATATACATCAGCGCGTCTTCCGCCTGTTCGCGGTTGAGCGGCGTGAGGTTGAACTCTTCGTCCATAAAGTAGTACAGATCGCCGTCGTTGTACGAATAGGTCATCTTTTTGGTTTCGATGTGCGCGTTTTCCACTTTTTCGGTGGGGTTGAAGGTCTTTTCAAGCACGGCGCCGGTGATGATGTTTTTCAGTCTGGTTCTGACGAAAGCGGAACCTTTGCCCGGTTTGACGTGCTGGAAGTCTACGACGACGTAAATGTTGCCTTCGTATTCGATGGTGGTGCCTTTTCTGAATTCGCCTGCAGAAATCATAAATATTCTCCTTAAAAATGCGATACCGCTATTTGTTTTTTATTGATTTTTTATTTCGCTCGCGAGCGGGAATTTTTATTTCGCCGCGGGGGCGGAAATTTCCACTTCTCCGCCGGATCGGAAGTTGGTTTGCCGCCGGAAGCGACAAATTTTGCCGTCTTTCCCGCTTGTCCGGACGAAAATTTTACCGGTATTTTTTCACTTTGCCGTTTACGATGGCAACCAGTTTTTTATCGGTCTTCATAAAACTGACGGCTTTGCCGTTTTCGATGCGAAGCGTATCTTCGATCCGGATACCGAACTTATTTTCCTTATAAATGCCCGGTTCGTCGGTAAACACCATGTTTTCGGCGAACACCGCGGGAGATGTCGGGCTGACAAAGGGACGTTCGTGAATGTGTACGCCCACGCCGTGTCCCAGCGAATGGGTAAACAAGCCGCGATATTTGCTGCCGTCGATGATACCCCGCGCGATCTTGTCCGCGTCCGCAGTTTTCATACCCGCGGTGATGGCGGCGCGTGCCGAAAGGTGCGCTTCAAGCACCACGGCATATGCGTCGCGGAACGCCTTGGTGGGTTCCCCGAAAAATACGGTGCGGGTCATATC
>CAKQSI010000025.1 GCA_934272745.1 uncultured Clostridia bacterium
AGGGGCGGCGCGGCACCCTGCCGCGGCGGGCGGAAACCCGTTTCCGCGCACGATTATTTTAATACAAGCGAGCCGCACGAGCGACGCAACGTATTTCATCAAAAACGGCGCTTTGCGCTGCAAAGCGAAAGGGCGCCAGCCCGCGGCAAAACTTGCTTTCCCCCGTTTTTCGATTTAATACAAGCCTTGCTTGCAAGGGCATTTTCGCGATGGGTTTCAATAAGCGCGCACCCGCAAGGGGCGGCGCGGCACCCTGCCGCGGCGGGCGGAAACCCGTTTCCGCGCACGATTATTTTAATACAAGCGAGCCGCAGAAGCGGCGCGACGTATTTCATCAAATTTAATACAAGCAAGCCGCACGAGCGGCGCGACACAATTCAATAACGCGCCGACTTCACCTCTGCAACAATACCCAGCAATAAATCACAATACCCATATGTTGTATTAAAAATAAGGTTCGTTACAATTCAACAAACTTCAATCCACCCCTAAGGAGCCATTATGCCGCAGGACGCCTTTACTTTACGCCGCGTTGCAAAAGAACTTGACACTCTTTTGTCCGGCGGAAAAATCAATAAAATTACCCAGCCCGTGAAAGACGAAGCGGAAATGCTGATCTACTCCGGCGGAAAAACGCATCGCGTGGTTTTTTCCGCGCACGCTTCCGCCTGCCGGGTCGCCTTGTCCGATCTGGAACGGGAAAATCCTTTGGTCTGCTACGCCTTTTGCATGCTTTTGCGGAAGCATCTTGCCGGCGGCACCGTTGAGCGCGTGGAATGCGCAGGCAGCGACCGCGTGATTGCTATGACCGTAAAGAATCGCGACGACCTGAGAGAAGAAAGCCGCAAGGTGTTGTATGCCGAAATCATGGGCAAATACAGCAACCTGATCCTGACCGAAAACGGCAAAATTTTAGGCGCGGCAAAGACCGCGGCGCTGGACGAAGCCACCAAACGCGCCGTCGTACCCAACTTTCCATATACCCCTCCCCCCGCGCAGGATAAAGTCGATTTTTGCGACAAAGCGGCGCTGCGCCGGGTGATTTCTGCTTTTTCCGGCGGAGATTTCGGTGAATTTTTGTTCAACCGGGTCAAAGGTCTTTCCTATCAGACCGCAAAAGAAGCGGCGGAAAGATTGAAGGAGGGGGGTATTTTAAGCGTTGACACAAGCAATACAAACACCGTGGGTGGGGGTATTTTTGAAGTAACGCAAGACGCAAAACTCAACAACCACGGGGGTATTTTTAATCCGTCGGAAAGTATGGAATTCAGCAAACACAGGGATATTTCCGCCGCTACTGCGGAAAGAATTACGGACGCGCTGACCGCATTTTTATCGCCGGAAAAAATTTCGCCCTGTACCCTGACCGTAAACGGAAAGCCCGTCGACTTTTTTCTGTTTCCCTACAAAACGCTTGCGGGAGAATACAAATTTTACCCCGATCTGCTTTCTGCGGAAAACGCGTTCTACACCGAAAAAGAACGCCGTGCTATGACCGAAGAGCGCAAAAATCGCCTGATTTCTGCCGTAAAACAGCACGAAACCAAACTAAAACGCCGACTTTCTATCATTCTGACCAAAGAAAAAGACTGCGCGGACGCAGACGAAATTCGCAAAAAAGGCGAGATTGTGCTGTCCAACCTGTGGCAAATCCCCGCGGGGGCAAAATCGGTCGTCCTCCCCGACTATTTTTCCGAAGAGGAAAACGCAACCGTCAAAATCGCGCTTGACCCGACGCTTTCCGCACAGGCGAACGCGGCAAAATTTTTTAAACGTTACGACAAAGAAAAAAAGACTCTGGCGGCAATCGCCCCGCAAAAAGAAGATACCCTTACCGAACTTGGGTATATGGAAAGTTTGTATGCCGAAATCGACCGGGCGGAAACCATCAAAGACTTCCCCGAGATCGAAGCGGAACTGACCGCGTTTGGCTTGATCAAAAAGAAGGCGCAACCCGCTTCCAAAAAACCGCAGCCGGCAAAGCCTTTGGAATTTGCGGCAGCAGGGTTCCGCATTTTCGTCGGGAAAAACAATCTGCAAAACGACGCCCTGACCCAAAACGCCAAGGGCGGCGATTTGTGGCTGCACGCGAAAGGCTTCCATTCCTCCCACGTCGTTATCGAAACCAACGGAAAACCCGTGCCGGATAACGTAATCGGCATTGCCGCCGAACTCTGCGCGCACTATTCTTCCGCGCGGGAAGCGGGCAAAATCCCCGTGGACTACACGCTGAAAAAGTACGTCAAAAAGCCTTCCGGCGCCAACCCCGGGTTTGCGATTTACACCAACCAGCAGACGACTTTCGTTTCCGCCAACCCGCACGAAGACTTGCGCGTGAAATGACGCCTGATATTTCGCGTGAAGCAAATTTCCGCCGGCGCACCGGAAGCGTGCATTGGGAAACACCTCCCGTTTTACGGCTCGTGGCATAGAAAACCGAGGCCCGCGTGCCGCTTTTACAGATATTTATGATAAGGCGGAGCCGCGAGCGAACGACGCGTGAAAGCCGAAAAACGCCAACCCATATTCTTGAAAACGAGAAGCCGCGAGCGGGCGGCACGAGAGAGTCGATTTCTCTCTTCAGAAAATGCGGAGCCGCGCATAGACAGCCCGGCAAACAGGGAAATTATGCTTGTTTTTACTTTGCACGGTAAGCGAATAAACCGACCGTAAAAAATGTTTACGGCGTTGCCCAATAAAAACGGAGCATCCGCTTGCCCGCATACAGTCCGGATTTACATAAGCCGCCAAAGCCGCCTGCCGGAAGCCCACACGCTGCCAGCCGAAGATAAAAAGACATGCAAAAAGCCACCCTCCCGGGTGGCTTTTTGGGAATCCGTCTGAGAAAGGAACGGACTCCATGATTAAAGAAGAAAAAATGAGAAGATCAAAATCGTATGTGTGCGGTACGATCTTGACGCTTTTAGTATACCCATAACGACTTAAAATATCCTTAAAATACGGTGCGTTTCAAAATTTTAAAGAAATTTTCTTGTTTTTCCACACTTTATAATAAATTTGTGGTGAATTTATAAGGCTCGTTTACGGAAAACCGCTTTTCTTTTCACAAACTCTTCCCGGCAAAAGCCGTGTTTGCAAAACACGCTACGGCAGTTTGCAAAGTACCTGCGGGCGATCGCCCCACAAAATTTTGCAGAATATGCCGAAACAAAATTATACCGCGCAACAGCGATTCGGTTTTTTTGTCGCATGCAAACGGCAACCCAAGCAGGCAGCGGGCGATCGGCGATCGCCCTACGAAAGTCTGTAATATCAAGCGACTGCATTTGCGTTTTTATAACCAAACGCAGAAATATCCCTTATGCAAGTGCGGGCGATCGTCCCCACAATCACTTTTCATCAGTTTCTCTTAAAACCAAAGACAAAAGGTTTCCCCTTGCCGCGCGCCCGCAGTTCCACACGAAAAACCGTCACTCCTGCCGGGCGTACTTCCCCGGCGTTATGCCGAAGCGCCGCCGGAACTTCATAATAAAATAAGAAGTATCCGAAAAACCGCTTTCCATTGCCGCCTCGGTCACCGTTTTCCCCTCGCAAAGGGCGCGGCAGGCTGCGGAAAACCGAATGGATTCCAGATAGCCGTGCGGCGTTTCGCCCAGATGTTTTTTGAACAGCCGCGCGAGCGACGATTCGCTCAGGAAAAAGCGGGAGGCAATTTCGCCCACCTCACGGATTTCGGCGTAATTTTTACCGATAAAGTCCATGATTTCGGTCATCTGACCGGGCGCGCCGGGCATCACCGCTTTTTCGCAATCCAACGAAAGCAGCGACAGCAGGCGGAAAAAGTCCGAATATTCCATCCAGACGTCCTCGGTTTCGGAAGCGCGCGCATTCTTTTTTAAAAGCAAAAAGAGTTCTTCTGCAACTGCAGGCGGAAAAGAAAGGTGCGTTTTTGCCGCCAACCGATCGAAAAACGCAGAAATGACGGGATCGGAAACGTAAAAATTCACGCAAAAATGGTAATGCGGGTTTTCGGTATCGCACACCGCGTGATGATAGCGATTGGGTCCGATGAACATCACGTCCCCTTCGGAAAGCGCGTATAATTTGTTTCCGACCACAAAGGAAACGTCCCCGCTTTTATAATAATATAGTTCAAAATACGGGTGCATGTGCGCGGGATAACTGTTGAACCCTACCGCTTTGCGCATGATATAGGTCGCTTTTACGCCGAAAAACGCGGAAAGCGTCTGCATGCGCATCACTTCGGAAAAATCTTCCGTATAACCCGGCTTTTCCGTTTGCCGCTCCGGCAGATTTCCCTCCGACCGCCCTGCCTGTCTACGCACATGTTTCCTTTCTCGATCTCCGGTCAGGAAGCCCGCTTGCCGATCCGCCCGATTGTCCGCAGGTTTATCCGCCCGCGCACGCGCCGTCATCGCCGCTTGTGTTTCCGTCAATCCATCTACCCGCTGTTCCATTTAACCACCCTCGCCGGGCGCAAATCTCACGAAAAGCGTGCCACCGCCCTGTATTTCGCGCCCGTTTTTGACGATTATATCATATTCTGTGGTAATATTTCAATAGAAATATAAAATTTTTTATGATAAAATTTCTTCATAAGCAAGGGCGAAGCATGCCTTGCCGTTTATTCGGCAACCCTTTCCGGCATTGTGCCGACACCCGGGAAACGCTGCCAAAGCGCAGCTTACGCGTTGTACCCAAAAACTGCGCGGCGTCACACGCGCACGCGCAAAAATGAGGAATACCAAACGCGGCACAAACCTGCGCAACGACGTACGAGAATTGCCGCCGAAAATCCGTCTGCACCGCGCGCCGAAAAACCGACTGCAAGACTGCCCGCCGCCCGCCTGTATTTTTAAGGAGGACTTATGAAAAACCACACTTTTTTTAAGGTCGTTTTGTGTCTGACGGTCGCAAGCCTATTGCTTCTTGCTTCCGCCTGCGGAAACAAAACCAACCCCACACCAACCCCATCTACGGAGGTAAGTATGAACCCGACCGAAAATCCTTCCGCAAACCCGACGAAGGCGCCGACTTTAACCCCGACCGGGGCGCCCTCGACAAATCCCTCGGCTAACCCCACGACGGCGCCGACCGCCGAGCCGACCATGGCGCCGAGCGAAGCGCCTACGGTTACCCCGACCGCGGAGCCGACCGCCGAGCCGACTATGGCGCCGAGCGAACAACCTACGGTTGCCCCGACCGCCGAGCCGACTATGATGCCGAGCGAAGAACCTACGGTTCCCCCGACCGCGGAACCCACGATCAACCCGCCGGTCACACCCGACCCGAGCGAGGACCCGGAAGTGACCTCCACCTCCTCCCTCTACGTGAAAAAATACGCGGATAACGCGGCGATGCAGCGGTTTTTGGAGAACAACATTCTCTTTACCGACGTCCCGCCCGTTTCGTTTACGGTAGGCGGCAAACATTCTTCCGCCCTGCATTGGCAAAAAACCGTCGGCGAACCCACCACCGAGGTGGATTTTGCGGAAGAAACGCCTTCCGTCCGCATTCTCCGCGTCATCACCTACGTTGCGGAAGAAGTGCAGATCAAGATCGAGCTGACGCTGACCGCCTATCCGGACTACCCCGTGGTGGAATACGACGCGCGCATGTACAATCTCCGCTCCGGCTACTCGCCGCGCATCAAAGATCTTCTTTCCATCGACACCGAAATCGATACTTACGAGGGCGCCGATTTCCTGCACGCCAACCGCGGCAGCCTTTGCCAATACAGCGACTTCGAGCCGCTGACGTACCGGCTGAACCGCAAAGTTTCGCTGGAAGTCACCAACGGCAAACCGACCAGCGCGTATATCCCCTATTTCAACGTAGAAAACAAAGTCAACAACACCGGAACGATTGCCATCTTAAACTGGCAGGGCAACTGGAAAGCCGAATTCTCCAAACAGGACAACGGTATCCGGATGACTTCCGGACAATATCAGACCGATCTTATCTTGCGCGAGGGCGAATCCATGCGCTTCCCCGGGACGGTGCTTCTGTTCTATAAAGGCGATTATATGAACGGACAAAACGTTTATCGTCGCTGGCTGTACCATTGCAACCTGTTCCGCAAACAGGGCGAACATATGAAAGATACCAACGTTCTGGTTTGTTCCACCACCAATACCGAAGCGGGCGACCTGAACGAACTGGAACTTTACAAACGTACCGGTCTTACCGATCTCATCGACAAATACAACGAAGACGGCGGCTGGTACGACTGCAACGGCGGCGACTGGACGCGCACCGGCAACTGGTACGTCGATCCCAAAGACTATCCGGAGGGATTGAAGAAGATCGCCGACGCCGTCCATGCGGAAGGCTTACAGTTCGCGGTGTGGTTTGAACCCGAACGCGTTACCGTCGGCACGCAGACGGTAAAGGAACTTTCCGGAAAACTCATCGGCATTGCTTCCGACGGAACGGCAATCCGCGACGTTTCCACCCTGCCCGTCGGCGCCAGCGTACTTCTGGACTATTCCGACCCGTCGGTCGTCAGTTACGTCGTCAACCTGCTTTCTACCATAATGGAAGAAAACGGCATCGACCAGTACCGGCAGGACTTCAACACCTGGCCGGGACCGTTCTGGACGGCGCTCGATAAGACGGCGGAAGAAGAACTGGGCATCAAGCGCGTGGGATATACCGAAAACCACTACGTGGACGGCTATCTCGGCATTTTTGAAGGACTTTTAGAACGCAACCCCGACCTGTATATCGACGCCTGCGCCGCCGGCGGCATGCGCAACGACCTCGGCACGCAGCGCTATTCCTTTATGCACACCCGTTCGGACTTCTGGGCGGACATCGAAAGCGCGCAGTTGCAGACTTACGGCGCTTCTATGTGGTATATGTACTGGGGAACGGGCTTCTCGTCCTCGGACTTCAACGACTACGACGTGCGTTCGCATATCGGCAACTCCATCGGCGTAGGCGCAAGTAACGAAACGCAGGCAGCGGCGCTGAAAGAGGCTCTCATCGAATGGAAATATATCGCTTCCTACCTCTTTTACGACTACTACCCGCTGACCGAATACGTTTCTTCTTCCAAAGAAACCATGGCGATGCAGTGGGACAGCCCGGAAGAAGGCAAGGGTATGTTCATCACCTATTTCCGCAAGGACGACGCGGTGACCATCCGCCCGCGCGGGTTGGCCCCGAAAGCGCTCTATATGATCCGCAACCGGGATGAAATCGGCGCGTCCGACAGATACCTGACCGGCGCGGAGATCATGCAGGGTATTGAAATTACTTCTACGAAAGAAACCGCCGTCATGTACGAATACGCCCTTGTTAACGGACAATCCACCCTGAATTTCCAGATCGAAACCGTCCCGACCGGAAAGGGTTCCACCGATTATAATCCCGAAGACGAAGACGGCAAAGTGATCGACGCGGTTGCGCCCTCGGTTTCCGCCGTCTATACGGACGGGCCGTCGGACGAAGACCTGCAGGCCTCCTATGCTGCGATCACGGGCGATAATCAGGTGAAATTCGTCTACAACGATTACCGTTCCACGGGGACGATCTACGCCATCAGCAAAAATATTTACGACGAACTCATCACGCTGAAAAGCACGCTTCCCTCCGGCTGGCAGGCGGTGGATAAGACCCGCCTTTACATCACTATCACCCCGCTCGGCAACGCCGGACCTTACCCCTTCTCCACCTGGGAGGGCTCCATCTTTACCGTGCAGCCGTACATCAAAGCGGTGGGCGAAAGTTACTTCCTGTGGCTTGCCAACTTTACGCCGTTCAACGATTCGGACGGCGGCTGGCACGACTGGACGGTACGCCTTTCCTGGGATAAAAAATCGGGCGGACAGGGCTATTGCGATTTCGACGTCAAGTGCGAATGGGAAACTTTGGGGCGGATGCAGTATCTTTCCCCCGACCGGCTGGACTACACCGGCAAGATCTATTCCATCGACGAAGCCATGTTCGGCAGCTTTACTTATACCGGAAAGGGGCTGAAACTGGACGACACCGTGTGGTACGAAGTCGATCCCGCTTCCTGCGGCATCGTTTCGGTCTGGCATAAGGCGCCTGCGGAAGGAACCGACTTCTCCTCTTCCACCACGATGATTTCCGACCTCAAAGAAAAGGGCGTTGCGGTTTATACTTCGTTTGACGGAACGACCTACACGCTGTGGATCCGCTCGGCAAAGGAGATCAAAAACGTATGCAACGCAAACGTCAAGCGCGCAATGCTGCTTTGGACGGACAAAGGCGGAGCCACGCATATGCAGAGTATGATTTTTGAATAAGAGAACGTTTTGTCCCCTCGTTAAAGAACGTAACGTTTTTCCCCGCGTTTGGCGAACGCAACGTTTTGTTTCCGAGCTAAAGAACGCAACGTTTTGCCCCGCGTTTGGCGAACGCACGGCACCCGTATCGCTTAGGGGTTACTTAAGACTTTTCCTTTTTCCGTTTCTCTTTTATTTACCCATCCGGCTTGTCGGGAAGCCGCTTTCGTAGCGGCTCCTCTGCCGGGTATACAATACTCATTCTTTTCCTCTTGCCCCGCGCCGGAAGGCGCGGGGAATTTTTATCTCCGCTTTTAAACGCCCGCGCTCTTCAGCAAAAGCGGCTATCCGCACGCACGCTCTTTGGCTCCTGTTTAACGCACTCCTTTCCGTATCAGCAAAAAATTCGCCAAAACCGCCAGAAAAACCCACCGTATTTTAAAAACGATGGCAAAATCGTTGCATTTTTTTAATTTCCGTGATACAATGCCACACGTTCCGGGCAAAAAAACGACAGTAAATTCTGTAAAATCTGCAGCCCGCAAAACGGCTGTGCGGAACGCAAAAGTCTTCACTTCAAGGATTCCGATGAAATCATCTCGTAAATCGCGCGCGGACGGACTCTGGGCGGGCATAAAACAAGGCGCCTCGATTGCGGCGGGATACTTCCCGGTCGCGTTCACGTTCGGCATAATCGTCAAAAAAAGCGGCTTTTCCGCCTGGTTCGCGGCGATTTTTTCGGCTGCCAACCTGACTTCCGCAGGGCAATTTGCGGCGATCAGCCTGCTTGCCGCCGGCACCACCGTTGCGGAACTGGCACTTACCACCGCCGTCGTCAACCTGCGCTATCTTTTAATGTCGCTCGCCCTTTCGCAGCGACTCAAAACCGGCACGAACTGGAAAGAAAAACTGCTGATTTCCTACGGGGTGACCGACGAATTATACGCCGTCGCCTCCACTCGCAGTTTCCCCATCGGGTTTGCCTATTTTGCCGGGCTGGAACTGTTGCCGGTGATCTCGTGGGCGGGCGGTACTCTTTTGGGCGCCCTATCGGGAAGCCTGCTTTCCCCCGCGCTTACCGGCGCCATGGGTATTTCGCTTTACGCCATGTTTATCTGCATCGTACTGCCGCCGGCGAAAAAGTCGCTTTCGGTCGCGCTGTGCTCTCTGTTAAGCGCGTCGCTTTCCGCCGTGCTGTACTATATTCCCGCCGTGCGGGAACACGTTTCGGAAGGTTTCCGCCTCATCATCGTGGCGATTTTCTCCGCATCGGTTTTTGCTTTTCTTTGCCCGAACACCGGCGATTTTCCCCTTGCGGAAGAAGACGACAAACTTTCTTCTCCCATCTTAGCGGAAGAAAGCGGATTGTCCGCAACGAGCGGCGCTGTTACGAAAGCAAACGCCAAAGATGCGGAAACCGCTTCCGCCACGACGAAAAACGACGAAAAAAATGCCGGAAGCGACAAGGAGGACGAACGATGAACCCCGTCCTTGCGATTTTGGTAACTGCCGGCGTGACCTATCTTTTGCGCCTCCTTCCCATGCTGCTTTTAAAACGGAAAATAACGAACAAGTTCCTGCTCGGTTTTTTCCATTACCTGCCCTACGCCGTCATTTCCGCGATGACCATTCCCGCCGTTTTTTACAGCACGGGGAACGTCCTTACCGCCGCCGTCGGCACGGCTGTCGCGTGCGTTCTTGCGCTTTTAAAGGTCAGTTTACTTTTGGTCATCATTTTTACGGTTGCGGCGGTATACCTTGCGCAATTCCTGCTTTAGGGCGCACTTTCGTACCGATTTTTATATAACGTACCCCCAAAATCCCGCCAAACGGGCGTATCAGGAAAAATTTGACGCGCGATCGCTTGACAAATCGAATAAAAAATGATACGATTACGCTAATTGAGAGATTTGTCGCTTTTTGTCACCGAAAACGAAGGACGTTCCACGATTTTCGGGATCAGCCACCGATTTTTCAAAAGCGATGAAAAGGAGAACACATAATGTCGTACAGAAAATTGGAAAACATCCGGGAAAAGATCAAAGAAGAAACTTTGAAGATCGGCGCCCGCTACGGGACGCGCGACGTTTCGGCAAGAAGAGTTTCCGGTGCCTGCGGCATTTCTACGCACACGATTTACAACAATTTCCCCTCCATGCGCGCTTTGATCGACGAAGTTGCGATGGATTTCGACCGGAAACAAATGGCGCTTGTCAAGGAAATGGCAAGCCAGCATTACACGCCGGAGCAGATTTTAGACACCTTTCTCGATAAATTTATCGAAGATAAGACCTGCGCCCTGTACTATATTTCCTACATGCGGGACTTTAAAACGGCTCCTACCACGGCAAATCCCAGAGCGGGTGAATTTTTGGCAGCGGCAAAAGCGTTATTCTCCCCCAAAACCCCTGTGACGGACGATTTCTTGCTTTTGGTATGGAATTACATCGCAACGCTTATCTTTTATTATGCGGAAAAAATCATTCGCGGCAGTCTGAAAAACGATAAAGAAACGCGCGACAACATCCGCACCATTTCCATGAAAGGGCTTTCGACCGTACTGGCTTAATCCCCTTTGCCGTTACGCGGAAAAACGATACGGCGTTCATAAATCGCGTATTCTGTCTTTCAGATAACGGTTTGCAACAACAATCGACCAGAAAATTTGACCGCACCCCGGATTCCGGGTGCGGTCTTTTATTTGTCCTTGTGCTTGACAATCCTGTTTCGGCAACCCTTGTGGCTCCTCACCGAGATTTTTAGCGTTAAAGCCGGCTGCTTTTCCTCTCCCGGCATTATCCGATTTTCTCTTCGGAATCCGCACCAAAATGATTGCCGGAGAACATCTTTAAGATATCCTCCGGCACCACAAAAGTTGCTCGATTTCTACAATTCCCTGTCGCTGCAGCAGGTTGCGGCAAAAGCAGCGCAAAGCAGCAATTTCTTTGCACGGGGAAACCGTTTTACGGCATATTCCCGCTTCAGCGCAGCGCTTTTATCTGTCACCCGCTCGAAATACGCCAGCGTTACCGGCAGGCGCGAACGCGTGTACTTTGCCCCTTTACCGGCGTTATGTGCGGCAACCCGCGCGCCGAGGTCGTTGGTCGAGCCGCAGTACAGCGACCCGTCCCCACAGCGCAGCAAATACACGAAATAGGCGCTTTTATCCTCGTTTTCCATAAAAAACTGCTTTACAGTTCGGACTTCTTCACGCGGACGGCGGCGCGCAACGTACGCATAAATTCTTCGGTATCGGCGTCGCCGGGAAGCGGCACCACCTTTTCGCCCGCGACCGAACGCACCGTAAGTTTGGTAACGGGGACGACTACGCCCACGTTCTGCACAACCGTTTCCACCGTTTTAGGTTGATTTTTCTGTTTTTTCTTAACCTTTTTCTGCCGCTCATATGGAAGAATTTCCCGTTCGATTTCAAGGCCTGCAATGTCGTTGTAATCGAAATCGGAAAGGCGTTCTTTTTCGTAAGAACCGGTCAGGCAGACCCGCTTTTCGTAAATAAACAACTGGCGAAGCCCGAAGAGGAACACCACGGAAACCATCTCGTTTCCGTACAGTTTTCCATCTTCGCCGACGGCGACGATCGAACGGCAGGGTTCGTAAATAAACCCGTCAAACGCGACCGGTTTGGTTTCGTCCAGTTTAATATCGCCCAAAAGGCGCAGGGCGCGGGCATACGAATCGGAATTTTCCTTGACGAGGGCAAGCGCCTCGTTCATCTTTTCCGCTTTGATCCGCGGCGATTTTTTCAAGAGCGACGAAAATTTGCGGATACTCTGTTTATCCATATTTCTCTTCTCTCCTCACTTTTTAGGAAATTATACCACCGTGCGGTGGAAAATGCAAACGTTTTTCGCAACTTTCGCGCACGGAAACACACTTGTTTCCGTAAAATCACAATTTTCAGTGCAGAACGGTCGCAGCCCTTTCTTTAGAGTTGGAAAACGGGCACGCCTCTGCCGCACCTTCCGGCGGGAAGCAGGCACGCCTCTGCTGCCCTTCCGGCACCGGAACTTACTCGTCGTTGCCCTTTTCCGCAACGCGGAACAGAAAATCGGTAATGGCGCGGATCCCCTCTTCCCTGCCGACGTCGTTTAAAAACTCGTGACGGGAACCGGAAAGCAGCACGCATTCCAAGTCTTCCACGCCGCTGTTTTTATAGAAGTCCGCAAGTTTTAAGACGCCCTTCCCCATCTTACCGACGGGGTCGGAATTGCCGGCGATGAGCAGCATAGGCAGATCTTTCCGAAGCGCTGCGGAAGCCTTTTCGCCGTACAACTTTTTCGCGCGGGAGAAGAACGAGCGATAGAACCCCGCCGAGCAGGTAAACGCGCAGTAGGGATCCTTTTGGTAGCGTTCGGCTTCCGCCTCTACCGAAGTGATAAAACTGCCCTTGAGTTTTTTGTTATAAGACTGAAAACTGAGTTTTTCGATGAGATTTGCCGGCTTGTTTTTACCGCCGAACAGGCACTGCAGCCGCGCAACGAACAGCCCCGCGTTGAAGTCCGCTCCCTTGAACACCGTGCTGCCGGAAAGCACCGCACCCGACAAGAACCGGTTGTACGAAGATGCAAGATAGGCTTGCGAAAGACAACTGCCGTAACTGTGTCCGTATAAAATCAACTTTTTGCCGGGATAGGTTTCGGTGTAATATTTGGAAAGAGCGGCTTCGTCTTTCAGCGTATTTCCGAAAAGATCCTCACCCTTTCCGAGAGAATCCGGATCGGTCTTTCCGTGTCCGCGGTGATCGTCGCCGAACACCAGAAAACCTTTCTTTGCCAGAAGTTCCAGAAAGGATTCGTATCTGCCGACGTGTTCCGCCATGCCGTGCACCACCTGCACCATAGCGACGATCTCGCCTTCCGGCGCATATTCGGTCACGTGAATGTTTTTTCCGTCAAAAGAAGTAAATTCGTATTCGCGTTTCATATCCGTTCTCCTTAGGGATTTTCTCCCTTTCTCTAATTATCGGAAAGGTGTTTTCCTTTCTCACGGGCGCAATTTTTAACTACGGCGACCGCCGACCGCAAAGGGTACGTTTTCAGCGTTGCCCCGCCGCGTTACTTTTCAACGGCACCCCGCCTGCCACGTTTATCTTCAACGGCGCTCCGCCACGTTCATTATCTCCCGTTTTCGTCAAAACAAGCAGCGGTTGACGGCTTTCTGCCAGCCGAAATACAGTTCTTCCGCCACGGGGCGCGCCATTTTGGGTTGAAACACCGCGTCTTCCTGCCGGACGGAAGCCATCTGCTTTTCGTCCATCACGCCCAGTCCGTGACAGGAAAGGAGCGCCGCGCCGAGCGCCGTACTCTCCA
Organism: uncultured Clostridia bacterium; assembly: GCA_934272745.1. Taxonomy (GTDB): domain Bacteria; phylum Bacillota; class Clostridia; order Christensenellales; family Borkfalkiaceae; genus SIG402. The sequence continues at coordinate 13,568 of CAKQSI010000025.1, forward strand.
CCTCTTTCGGGCGATTGATGGTACAGCCCGAAATATCCGCCTGAAACTGCATCAAAAAGTTGTTTGCGGAAGCGCCGCCGTCGCAGCGCAGTTCTTTCAACCGAATACCGCTGTCCTTTTCCATCAGGTCGGACAGGTCTTTGACCGAATACGCCATGGATTCCAGCACCGCGCGGACGATATGCCGCTTATCCGCCCCGCGGGTAAGACCGCAGATCATACCGCGGCATTCGCTGTTCCAGTGCGGCGCGCCCAAACCCGTAAAGGCGGGAACGAAATACACCCCGCAGGTGTCGCCCACTTCCCGTGCCAGCGCTTCGGTTTCCTTTGCGGAAGATACCAATCCTAAATTATCGCGGATCCACTGCACTGCGCTGCCGGCATGGAACACGCTGCCTTCCAGCGCGTAATAGCATTTATCGCCCAGCGCATATGCCGCCGTCGTCACGCCGGAAGCCGACTCCACCATCTTTTCCCCCGTCTGGTACAGCATAAACAGTCCCGTACCGTAGGTGACTTTGGTCATACCCTCGCCAAAGCACGCCTGCCCGACGAGCGCCGCCTGCTGATCGCCCACTACGCCGCAGACGGGGATCTCCTCGCCGTCCAGCAAAATTCTTCCCGCAATGGCGTCCGACGGCAGAATGCGCGGCAGAATTTCCCTTTTCAGGCGGAACAGGGAGATCATATCGTCGTCCCACTCCCGTTCTTTCAGGTTCATCAGCATGGTGCGCGAAGCGTTGGTCACGTCGGTCACGAAACTTTTGCCTTCGGTCAGGCGAAAAATGAGATAGGTATCGATGGTCCCGGCGCAGAGGTTGCCCTCCGCGAGCAGCGTTTTCGCGCGCGGAACGTTGTCGATCACCCACTTGATTTTGCTTGCCGAAAAATACGGGTCGGCAACCAGACCGGTCTTTTTGCGGATCACGTCTCCGTAGGTTTCGCCGAGGTAGGCGCAGAGTTCTTTTGTCCTTCTACACTGCCAGACGATCGCGCTCCAGACGGGCTGTCCGGTGCGGCGATCCCACAGCACGACGGTTTCGCGCTGGTTGGTGACGGCGACCGACAGAACGCTGCCCTTCGGGAGCGAACGATAGGCTTCGATAAGCGCTTCTTTCTGCTTTTCAAACAGCAGTTCGGCGTCCTCTTCCACCCAGCCTTCCTTGGGGAAAAGCAGGGGAAGTTCTCTCCGCGCGATGCGGACGATTCTCTTTTCTTCCAGGTCGAACACGGCGGCGCGGGCGCTGGTTGTGCCTTCGTCTAAGGCGATGACGTATTTTCTCTGCATAAGCCTCTCCTTTTTAGAATATTCTAACAGAAAAGGGAAATGATTTCAATGCTTTTCCGAAATTTCGACCATATAAAACGCAATTTGGGGAAAAGGAGGCTGTTATGCGCATTGTTTTGACCGGCGGCGGCACGCTGGGGCACTGTATGCCCAACGTTGCGCTGCTTCCGGAACTGAAAAAACTTTTCGACGAAATCGATTATATCGGTTCAAAAGCCGGATTAGAAAAGGACGTCGTGACCGGAAACGGCGTACCGTTCCACGAAATCGATGTCTGCAAACTCCGAAGGTCGCTTTCGGTCAAAAACCTCGCCATTCCGTTTTTGCTTGCGCGCGGCAAACGGCAAAGCGTGCGGATCTTAAAAAAATTGCGCCCGGACGTCGTGTTTTCCAAGGGCGGTTACGTCGCGCTGCCCGTCGCCCTCGCCTGCAAAAAACTAAAAATTCCTTTGGTGTGTCACGAATCCGATCTTTCGGTGGGGCTTGCCAACCGGCTGTGTCTGCCCTTTGCCGCCTGCTTTTTGACCGCCTTTCCGGATACCGCCACCGGGCGGAAAAACGCGCGGTTCGTGGGCGCGCCCCTGCGCGATTCCCTCTTTTCCGCGACCAGAAAGGAAGGGCTGCAATATTTCGGGTTTTCCGGCAAAAAGCCCGTGCTGCTCGTTCTGGGCGGCAGTCTTGGGTCGGAAAGCGTCAACCGCGCCGTGCTGCAAATTTTAGATCAACTGCTGGAAAAATTCGACGTTCTGCACCTCGTCGGCGAGAAAAATTCCCTGCCTCTGCCCCGAAAAGAGGGGTACGTCGTGCGAAATTTCGAACCGAAGATGGAATTTGCCTATGCCGCAGCAAGTCTGGCGCTGTCCCGCGCGGGGGCAAACGCGCTGTTTGAACTGACCGCGTGCGGCGTGCCTACGCTGGCGGTGCCGCTGCCTTCCGGCAGGGGCGACCAAAAACAAAACGCCGCGTTTTTTGAAAAACGCGGCGCCGTTATGGTGCTGAATGAAGAAGATTTTCATACCAAATCGCTGTACGACGAACTTATGCTGCTGAAAAAACGGGCGCCCGAATTGAAAGCCGCTGCCGAGAAACTGAAACTTGCGGACGTCAATCAAAAGATCGTGCGCATTCTTTGCGGCGTCGCAAACGGCAAAGGTCTGCCGGAAGAAAGCGTCTCCTCTTTGTCGGGACGCAATAGCGCACCTTTTCCGAAACAAAAGGGTGCTTCCACCGCAAAAAGCAGTACGCCGACGGCGGAAAATGGCAGTTTTTCAGCAACGAAAAGTTGCGGTTTTCCTATGGCAGAAAACAAAATCGTTCCACCGACACAGAACAGCAGTTCCCCCATGCCATAAAAATAACAATTCCCGATCGGTAAAAAGTTGCGGTTCCCCCTATCCGAAAATGCAGTTTGGTTCCGCCGCGGAGCAGCGCAAGAAAAATAAACATAGCCCGGAAGTCGCTGTAAACAGACTTCCGGGCTGTTTTTTAGTCTTTCCGATATCCGATATTCTTTTCTTTCTCCGGGTCGAACGTCAGATTGCAGATCGAAGCGACAAGTTGGTAAATCCCGAGCGTTACGATAGAAAGGAACACGTACGCCCAGGTACGCGAAGTGAACCCTTCCGGCTTTAACGATGTGTGATTGATCACGATACTGCCGATAAATCCCAGAAAAAAGGTCAAAAGAAAGCGCGCTACATTTTGATTTTTCATCTCAAATACCTCCAAATACAGATGTTGTTTTTATTATATGATACAAATTTGTATTTGTCAACCATTGCGATACATATTTGCATATAATTTTTATTGAGGGAAAACACATACATTGCAAAATATGTTGATTTTTCAACAACTTTATTCGATTTCAGGTAAAAACGGAAGAAAATTTTTATGCAACGAAATTTTGAAAACAACAAAATTGCGGAACTGCGCAAATCCATGCACCTTTCGCAACGCAAACTTGCCGCAGAAATCGGTACCAGTCAGGCAAATCTTTCCCGCTGGGAGCAAGGGCTGATCGAACCCAGCGTTATGGAATGCTGGAAGATTGCCGATTTTTTTGACGTCAGTATCGACATCGTTTGCGGAAGAAAAGATTATTGATCAATTATAAAGCAAAACCACAAAGGCGCCCGCCGGAGAGTTCCCCGGCGGGCGCCTTGTACTACAACGCACCGACAACACATCGCGCTATGTGACAGTATCCTTTACAACCATAAGCGATCAGAAATTACAGCACGTCAGGCTATCTTATGGCAAAGCACCCCTACCGCCGCCATGCGATTTTCCATATCAAAAACTTCCGGGATGCGGCAAGTTCAACAACGTCTTATCTTGCCCGAGCCTGATTTCTTGGCACAAAAACCTCCCGAAATCAAAAGCGGCGCACCTGCTTTATAAAGGACATTCTGTTTTTATCTAAAACTATTCTCGCTTGCCATATCAAAAACTTCCGGGAAGCGGCAAGTTCAACAACATCTTTACCGGCACCTTATTCTTTAGTATAAGAAACGTCCCGAAACCTGTATGGTTCCGGGACGCAAATTTCGTTTGATAAGACCGATCGGAATGCCGATCGCTCGCAATTATCTCTTGGAGAACTGCGGAGCGCGACGTGCTTTCTTCAAGCCGTACTTCTTTCTTTCCTTCATTCTCGGGTCTCTGGTAAGGAAGCCCGCTTTTTTCAGGGTCGCGCGAAGTTCGGGTTCTGCCTGCAGAAGCGCGTTGGACATACCGTGACGGATCGCACCCGCCTGACCGGTAAAGCCGCCGCCGCAAACGTTAGCGATGACGTCGTATTTTGCCGAAGTATCGGTCAGTTCCAGCGGCTGACGAACGATCAACTTTAAGGTTTCCAGACCGAAATATTCGTCGATGGTGCGTTTATTGATGACGATAGCGCCGGTGCCGCCCGGAATCAGACGAACTCTTGCAATCGCCTTCTTTCTTCTGCCGGTACCGAGATACTGAATCTTCTTTTTCGATGCTTGTTTAGCCATACGTCCACCTCTTAGTCAAAGTTGAGCACTTCGGGTTTCTGCGCCGCCTGCTTATGTTCGGCACCCTTGTACACTCTGAGTTTTTTGATCATCGCTCTTCCGAGGCTGTTTTTGGGAAGCATTCCCTTGACCGCTTCGTAAACCGCGAGGTCGGATTTTTCGGCGAGCATTTTGGAATAAGCGATCTGCTTCAATCCGCCGATGTATCCGGTATGATAAATATAGAATTTCTTTTCTGCCTTTTTGCCGGTCAGAACCACTTTGTCCGTGTTGATAACGATAACGTTGTCGCCCGTGTCAACGTGCGGGGTGAAAGTCGGCTTGTTTTTGCCGCGCAGAATCGCCGCAACGCGACTTGCCAATCTGCCGAGGGGCATACCGGCTGCGTCAACGACGTACCACTTTCTTTCTACCGTCTGGGCGTTTGCCATATAGGTATTCATGAGGTTTCTCCTTAAAATAATAATCAGCGTTCGCACCGACCTGGACCGAACGGTTGCGGAGGGCTAATTCCGGCGTTCCCCATTACGTGCTTATCTATTGTAGACTGTTCGTCCGCTTTTGTCAAGCAAATTGCAGCGTCTGTCCCCGATTTTTTTGAATTTTTTTCACGCTTTTTCAGAAAAATCGCTGAAAACGGCGGGATATTCCACCGACCGGAGAATGAGCCCGCACGCCTTTGCCGTTTTGCCGAGATCGTCCCTGTTTCCGGAAGAAAACGCGCTTAAAAACACGTCCTCTCCCCGCTTGTGATTGCCGACCGTAATCAGCGTGCCGGCGATAATTCGCACCATATTATACAGGAAGCCCGACCCGGTGACGGTATAGCGGTACAGTATGCCGCCGCCCATCTCCCGCGGGAGTCTTTCCGCTTCGAGGTCGGAACGATACACCGTGCGCACCGTGTCTTTCACTTCCGATCCGGTAGAAGAAAACGCGGCGAAATCGTGCGTGCCGAGCAGCGTTTTTGCGGCGCGTTCCATTGCCGGAAAATCGAGGACGTCCCCCTCTTTTCGGGAACGTTCCATGCAATTTGCGGCCGCGTCCGGCGCTTCATTTGCGCCCGGATTCCGCCCCGCGTTTACGTCTGAATTTTGTCCGGTTTTCGTTGTAATATTTTGTTCCGCGCTTACCGCTACGCTTTCCGCCGGCGGCGTGCAATTTTTGTCCGCCGAGCCCCTTTCCGTATGCGGAAAAACGATCTCCCGCGCGGCGAACCGGGATAGTAGCGGCAGTTCGGTTTCCGCCGTGTAAAAGGTGTAAACGTAGGTTTTTTGCTTTGCCGAAAACCGGGCGTGGAAACCCTCCGGCGCGACCTCGCTTTTCAGTACGCGGACGGACGGCGGCAATACGCCGTTGAGCGCTTTTGCGATTTTTTCGGACGGAACGGAAAGATCGGCGTCGAAATGCGCGACCTGCCCCGCGGCGGAAACGCCCGCGTCCGTTCTTCCCGATCCGGTGACCGTGGTTTCGACCGAAAACACGGTTTTTAAGGCACGTTCTACCGTTTCCTGCACGGAAACGCCGTTTTTCTGGCGCTGCCAGCCGCAAAAATCGGTGCCGTCGTATTGCAAAAGCAGCAGATAGCGCGTCATAGCAGCCCTCCGAACAGTCTGGACAGATAGACCACAGCAAACAGCGCGCCGCCAACGACTATCGCGCCGATGGGGTCGCGCCAGGTCAGGCGCAATTTTTTGTATTTGGTACGGTTTTTGCTGCCGCTGTAACAGCGCGCGTCCATGGCGTCGCCCAGTTCGTCCGCGCGGCGGAACGCCGAAAACAACAGCGGAATGAGGACGGGCAGCATGGCTTTGGCGCGGTGCAAAATCCCGCCCGTTTCAAAGTCCGCGCCGCGGGCTTTCTGCGCGCGCATGATGCGGTCGGTTTCCTCCATCAAGGTGGGGATAAACCGCAGCGCGATACTCATGATCAACGCCAGTTCGTGCACCGGAAAACGCAGTTTTTTGAGGGGGGAAAGCAGACTTTCGATGCCGTCCGTGAGCGAAACGGGCGTCGTGGTCAGCGTGAGCAGCGACGTCCCCATGACGAGCAGCGTCAGCCGAAGCGCCATAAACGCCGCAAAAATTAAGGCGTCGCGATATATTTTGATGAATTTCCACTGCCAGAGCAATTCCCCGCTCTGATAGAAAAACACGTTGATGAGCGCCGTGAAAACGACGAGGAACAAAATACCGCGAATGCTTTTCAAAACCAGCCGGAGCGGCACTCTGGAAAAAATCACGACAATGGCAAGCAACACGCCCGCCGCCAGAAACGCATAAAAGTTTTTGGCAAGAAAAATCAACGTGACGTAGGCGATGGTCAGCAGAATTTTGATCCGCGCGTCCATTTTGTGGACGAACGAAGTCGCGGGATAATACTGTCCGAAGGAGATCTCACGCATGGCGGTTTTCCCCCTCGTCCGGATTTTGCGGCGCGGAGCCAGCCGCGCTTTGCGGCGTGCAGTCCCCTGTATTTTGCGACCTGCCTTCCGCACTTTGGGAAACGCTGCCCGCATTCTTGTTGCCGGCACCGGAATTTCCGTGCCCTGCGCCCGCGCATTGCCGGTACGCCGCGGCGACCTTTTCCACGAAGTCTTTTTCGGTATAGTCGGTGGAAATTTCCACGCCGATTTCCTTCAATTTCTCGGAGAGGGTTGCCGAAAGCGGCACGTCCAGTCCTACGCTTTTTAAGTAAGCGCCGTCCGAAAACAACGATTTTACGTCGCCTTTCCGGGTAATGATTCCGTCTTCAAACACCGCGGCTTCGGTACAATGCTCCGCCACGTCGTCCATATCGTGCGAAACGATGACGACGGTTTTGATCGTGTTTTTATGCAGCGCGTGCAAAAGATCGAAAAGCGCGGCTTTTCCCTCGGGATCCAGCCCCGCGACCGGCTCGTCCAGCACGAGAACGTCCGGCTTTGCGACGATTACCCCCGCGATGGCAACCCGGCGCTTTTGCCCGCCGGACAGGTCGAAGGGTGACTTTTTGCGATAGATTTCATAATCCAGCCCCACACATTCCATGGCGGAACGCACGGCGGAAGCAACCTCTTCCGCAGTCGGCGGTACAAAAGAAGCGTCCAGTTTTTTTCTCTTTGCCGCAAAGTTTTTGAGGGCGAACGCCACGTCCTCTTCCACCGTTTCGGCAAACAGTTGATATTCGGGATACTGAAAGACCATGCCCACCTTTTCGCGCAGGGCGATACGGTCGTTTTTCAGCCGTTTTTTATCGCAAGGGAGTGCGCCGAGAGCCGCCGTATAGGCTTCCGCAGACATCGTTTTTTTTCGTTTTTTGAGGGTACGTACCTCAATTTTCCGTTCTTTCAGGTTATAAAGCGGAACCTCTCCCACCCAGATTTTTCCGGACTGCACTTCGTTTAAGCCGTTGAGGTGCGCGATGAAGGTGCTTTTTCCGCTGCCGGTATGCCCGATGATTCCGAAAAACGCCCCGTCAGGAATTTCTACCGAAACCCCTTTTAAGGCGTCCCCTTCCAGCGCGGATCCGGCGTTATAGGTAAATTTCAGTTGTTCTGCAACGATGCGCATAACGCCTCCGCAAGATCTTCTTCGGTCAGAATTTTATCGGCGTCCACGGGGACGCCCGCTTCTTTCAGTTTTTCGGCGTAGTCGGTCGCGCGCGGCAGACGCAGCCCCGCCGCCTTGACTTCTTCCCGCCGGGCGAACACTTCTTCCGGCGTGCCGGAAAGGGCGACTTTCCCCGCGGAAAGCACCACGATCTTGTCCGCAAAAACCGCTTCTTCCATATAATGGGTGATTAAAATCACGGTCATGCCGCGCTCTTTATTGAGGTTCCGCGCGGCGGCGACCACTTCTTTTCTGCCTTTGGGGTCGAGCATGGCGGTGGCTTCGTCTAAAATGAGGATCTCCGGTTCCAGCGCCAGCACGCCGGCAATCGCGATACGCTGCTTTTGTCCGCCCGACAGGCGGGAAACGGTGGACGAACGGAAGTCCTGCATGCCGACCGAAGAAAGCGCGCTTTCGATCCGCTTTCCGATTTCTTCCCGCGGGACGCCGATATTTTCGGGACCGAACGCAACGTCGTCTTCCACCATGGTGGCGACCGTCTGGTTATCGGGATTCTGAAACACCATGCCGGCGGACTTGCGGATCTCGAAACGCGCGTCTTTATCCGCGGTATCTTTGCCGAGCACCGTCACCCTGCCCGCCCTTGGAAAAAGCAGGCAGTTGATCATTTTCGCGGCGGTGGATTTTCCGCTGCCGTTGCGCCCCAAAACGGCGGTGAACGAGCCTTTTTCTACCGAAAAGGACAGATCGTCCAGCACCTTTGTCCCCGTTTCGTATTGAAAGCAGACGTGATCGAACGTCACCGCGTCCATAGCCCGCACTCCTCCTTTTATCGTTTTGGAAATTATAACATCTTTCCCTTCGTTTTACAATTAAATACGTACCGAAAAGCATAATTTTTTACGGAAATTTATTGACTATTTCCGCGCTTTGCAGTATAATTTATAAGATGTCAACAAAATCGGTCTTCCGCGGCGAAAAATCACACCTTTCCGCCGTGCGGCCGGTCAAAATTTACGGAGGTACATACAATTCCATGAAAAAGATGACCATCGACGGTAATACCGCCGCAAGTCACGTTGCGTACGCCTTTTCGGAAGTCGCGGCGATCTACCCGATCACCCCGTCCTCTCCCATGGCGGAAGTAGCGGACGAATGGGCAACGCAGGGCAGAGTCAATATGTTCGGACAGAAACTTCGCCTTGCCGAAATGCAATCCGAAGCGGGCGCTGCCGGCGCCGTTCACGGCTCCCTCGTCGCAGGCGCTTTAACCTGCACCTATACCGCAAGCCAGGGACTTTTGCTGATGATCCCCAACATGTACAAGATCGCCGGCGAACTGCTCCCCACCGTTTTCCACGTCAGCGCAAGATGCGTCGCTTCCCACGCGCTGAACATTTTCGGCGACCATTCGGACGTAATGGCTTGCCGCCAGACCGGTTTTGCCATGCTGGCTTCCAACTCCGTACAGGAAGTTATGGATCTCGCTCTCGTGGCACATCTTTCCACGCTGAAATCCAAAGTGCCTTTCCTGCACTTCTTTGACGGTTTCCGTACCAGCCACGAAGTTTCCAAAGTAGACGTGATCGACTACGAAGAAATGAAGCCGCTGGTCGATATGAAGGACATCGAAGACTTCCGCTCCCGCGCGCTGAATCCGGAACACCCCATCCAGCGCGGCACGGCGCAAAACGGCGATATCTTCTTCCAGAACCGCGAAACCTGCAACAAATATTATAACGCCACCCCCGCCATCGTCCAGAAGATGATGGACAAGGTCGCCAAAGTCACCGGCAGACGTTATCACCTGTTCGACTACGTCGGCGCGCCCGACGCAAAACGCGTCGTCGTGATGATGGGCAGCGGTGCGGACGCGATGGAAGAAACGCTGACCAAGATGAACAAGACCGGCGCTAAAGTCGGTTTGATCAAGGTCCGTCTGTATCGTCCGTTCTCGGCGGAAGCGTTTATCGACGCCATTCCCGAAACCTGCGAAAAGATCGCCGTTCTCGACCGCACGAAGGAACCCGGCGCTCTCGGCGAACCTCTGTACCTCGACGTATGCTCCGCTCTGCTTGAAAAAGGCAGAACCAACATCAAAGTCGTGGGCGGCAGATACGGGCTCGGCAGCAAGGAATTCAATCCTTCGATGTGCTATGCCATCTACCAGAATCTGAAAAAGGAAAACCCGAAGAACCACTTCACCGTCGGTATTTACGACGACGTGACCAAGACCTCGCTCGACTTCTCCAAAAAGTACGTCGCAGCGCCCGCGGGCACGGTCAGCTGCAAATTCTACGGTCTGGGTTCGGACGGTACGGTCGGCGCCAACAAGAACTCCATTAAGATCATCGGCGACCATACCGATCTGTACGCGCAGGGCTACTTCGTGTACGATTCCAAAAAATCCGGCGGTATCACCATTTCCCACCTGCGTTTCGGTAAGACCCCCATTCAGTCGTCCTACCTCATCGACGCGGCGGACTTTATCGCCTGCCACAACCCCTCGTACGTCACCCGCTACGACATGCTGAGCGACATCAACGACGGCGGCACCTTCCTCCTGAACTCCCACTGGGATACGGTAGAAGCGCTCGACGCGGCTCTCCCCGCGGCGATGAAGCGCCAGATCGCAACCAAGCACCTCAAGATGTACAACGTCAACGCCATCGAAATCGCCGGTAAGATCGGTCTCGGCGGCAGAACCAACACCATCATGCAGGCTGCGTTCTTCTATCTGAACCAGAACATTCTGCCCTATAAAGACGCCGAAGGCTATATGAAAGCCGCGGCGAAGAAGTCCTTTGCGAAGAAGGGCGACGCCGTCGTTCAGATGAACTACGACGCGATCGACCACGCGATTGCCGGACTGAAAGAAATTCATTATCCCGAAAGCTGGGCGACCGCTACCGAAGGCGCACCCATGGTGAAAGTCGCGGATAACGAATACTTCAAGGAAGTCATTCATCCCATTCTTTCGCAGGAAGGCGACAAACTGCCCGTTTCCGCGTTCAACGCCGACGGACACGTTCCCACCGGTACCACGCGGTTTGAAAAACGCGGCGTAGCGGTTAAGGTTCCCAAGTGGATCCCCGAAAACTGTATTCAGTGTAACAAGTGCGCGTTCGTCTGCCCGCACGCCTGCATCCGTCCGGCTCTTGTGGAAGAAGGCGCGGAAAAACCCGCAACCTTCACGACCAAAGCCGCGATCGGCAAGAAGGGCTACGAATTCCGTATGCAGATCTCCCCGCTGGATTGCTTGGGCTGCGGCGTTTGCGCAAACATCTGCCCCGCCAAGAACAAGGCGCTCGAAATGACCCCGCTGGAAAACGTAGTAGAAGCGGAAACCGCCAACTACGAATTCTCCGAAAAACTGCCCAAGGTGGACACCTCCAACTTCAAGGCGACTTCGGTCAAGGGCAGCCAGTTCCACAAGCCGCTGTTTGAATTCTCCGGCGCTTGCGCGGGCTGCGGCGAAACTCCTTACGTCAAAGTCATCACGCAGATGTTCGGCGACCGTATGCTGGTAGCCAACGCGACGGGCTGCTCCTCCATCTACGGCGGTTCTGCCCCCACCTGCCCCTATACCAAGAATGAAGAAGGTCACGGTCCTGCCTGGGCAAACTCCCTGTTCGAAGACAACGCGGAATTCGGCTACGGCTATAACCTCGCTTACGGACAGAGAAGAGCAAAACTTGCGACCGAAATCGAAAAGGCTCTGGAACTCGGCGTTTCCGGCGACCTTGAAGGCGCGTTCCGCAAGTGGCTGGATAACCGCAAAGACGCGGAAATCAGCAAAGAAACCGCTGCCGTCATCAAGGCGAATCTGGACGCTGCGATCGCTGCCGCTTCCGGCGAGCTGAAGACCGTTCTTACCGCGATCAGGAAAGCGGACGACTGCCTGATCAAGAAGTCCATCTGGATTTTCGGCGGCGACGGCTGGGCGTACGATATCGGTTACGGCGGTCTGGATCACGTCCTCGCCATGGGTGAAGACGTCAACGTTCTGGTCGTCGATACCGAAGTTTACAGCAACACCGGCGGACAGGCAAGTAAGTCCACCCCGACCGGTGCGGTTGCAAAGTTTGCCGCTTCCGGTAAACGCGTCAAGAAAAAGGACCTCGGCATGATGGCGATGTCCTACGGCTACGTTTACGTTGCGCAATGCGCGATGGGTTACAGCGATCAGCAATTCCTGACCGCCATCACCGAAGCGGAAAAATATGACGGGCCTTCCCTCGTGATCTGCTACGCACCCTGTATCAACCACGGTATCAACATGAGCAACTCTCAGCTGGAAGAAAAGAAAGCGGTCGAAGCCGGTTACTGGCACTGCTACCGTTACAATCCTGCCGCTGCGGAAGGCACCAACCCCTTCACGCTCGACAGCAAGAATCCGACGGCAAGTTACCGCGACTTTATCCTGGGCGAAGCGAGATATTCCGCGCTCAAAAAGCAGAACCCGACTATGGCGGAAACTCTGTTTGAAGAAGCGGAAGAAGAAAATACCGAACGTCTTGAAAAGTATAAAAAACTCGCAGGAAAGGAAGACTGATCTTCCGTTTGCTGACCGTTCGGACATTCCGATGAAAATGTCCGAACGGAACGCTGCAATAAAATAAAACAAGGCGCCCCGGAACGGTAAATCCGTTCCGGGGCGCCTTGCTTTATCCCTTTCGGAAAGCGCTGCCGTCAAAACGCCCTTTTGTCAGGCAGCCTTTTCGTTTGTTCCTTTTGTTAAACGTCCTTTTGCGAATATTTTTGTAAACGATTGCGTCCGCTGTCATTTTTCCGTTATGGTCAGGTTCGCGCGGAGCAGCAGCGGTTCGTACCCGCGCTTGGTCAGAACGACGATCACTTCATAAGTGCCGATCTCTGTTTTGCCGTTGTTGCGGTATTCCACGTCCGTCCCCTCGGGCTGCCCGCTCACTTCCAGAAAGTGTTCCTGCCCGTCGTAAACGAAAGTACGGCTTTCAAACGTGATGCCGGTAAACTGCTTGCGCTCCGGCTTGACGATGGTCATGGTGAAATTCGCCGTAAAGCCGAGATAATGCACGGTAAACACATGCTCGCCCTCGGTCTGCAGCAGCGCCAGCGTATCTGCCGAAAAATCCTCGTCTTTCAGTTTGACGACCGAAGTCTTTCCCCCCTCGAAATACTGCACCAGAAGCAATCCGTCCAGCGAAGCCGAACCTAATTCCTGCACCAGCGAAATCTGCGACGTATCCACCGCAATGCCGATCAGTTGCCGCGTTTCCTTGCACGAAGTCAAGGTCGTCCCAAACAGCAGCGCAAGCGCAAGGCAAAGCGTCTGCCCCGCCCGCCGCCAAAAGTTATTTCTTTTTTTCGTCATATCAAGTTCCTTTATTGATTCCGTTCTTAGGGATTCCATTCGTCATCACTAATTACCGAAAAGGCGTCTTTTTCGCCATTTTCCGCGACCGTTCGGGCGCAGTACATCAAGTACAGCAACCCTCACGCTCGCAAAAAATCATCAAAAAATGCGCTCTTTTCGGTGCGTAGCATTTTTGCGGATGAGAAACCGACCGCAACGCGGCTCGTTTAGGCAAGGCAAACGCCCGAAGTTGTACTGGACGTACTACGAGCGGCGTTTAACGCCGCATAAATCGGTTTATCACCGCAAAAATAGTTAGGGATGGCGAATGAAATCCCTAAGGAAATATCCCCCGCCGCCGCAAGGGATATTTCGCAAATAAAGATCGATTTTTGCGCATACGTCCTTTGTTTTCGGGCACGCGCGACACTTTTGGCAGATTCTGTCAGCCGAATTTTCTCTCGAGCGCCAGATTGCCTTCCTTAATCGCGTTCAGGCAGGCAAGCCCTTTGCCGTTGTTTTCGTTCCAACTGTATTCAATGCCCGAACCGCGCTGCGCGTATTCGGTAGATCCGGTATCCACGCTGCCGTCGCTTTTCTTTGCAAAGTCCGCAAAATCCTTTTCGGGAATCACGGTCATTGGGTCGTAGTTCCAGTACAGCGTGACGGGCATACCGGTGTCGAGCGCCGCTTTCGCGATGGCGTCGTAAACGTTGCGCTGTTTTTGAATGCGTTCCGCACTCGTCGTAAACGTGATGCCCGCGCCGCCCGCAACGCCGCATTCGCCGACGTAGCAGGTCTTTTGCAGGTCTTTTGCAACGCGCATCAGCAGGGAGAACCCGTCCTTCCAGGACACAACACTTTCTCCTCTTAGCACGGTCGTGCTGAATAACCGATTGGGATCGGCATTCGATTCGTCCAGATAGCCGCCGTAATGGTGTTCGGAAATGCCGTGGCAGTAGCCGGAATTGTGCATGGCTTCGATGGTCTTGTGTTCCTCGTAATTGTCCATCGTCCAGGTATTATCCTTATAAATATGGTACTGCGCGGGGCGCATGCCGGCGTCGCCGCTCATAATCAGACGGTGATACGGGTCGAGATTGTAGATGATTTTCGACCAGTGTTCCAACACCTTGGTGTAAACGGCAATCGTCGGCTTGTTTTTCAAATCCGCGCCGGGGTGTTCGTTTGCCCAGTGCGGAATGTCGTTGCCGAGGTTACGTTCGTTGCCGAATTCCCAACCGAAGATCGCCGGGTGATTTTTATATCTTTCCACCAGTTCTTCGGAATAATTTTCTATATACGCCATAGAATCGGACAGGTTATCCGCGGGGTTGTTGAACGCCTCGTAATAACTTTCCCCGTAATAATCCATATACCAGTCCGTCCAGAAGAAGGACGGAATGACGCCGATATTTCTCCTTGCGCACTCGTCTAAAACGGCGTCGAGCGCGGCGTAGTAGGCTTCCTTATAATCCAGATAATGGAAGCCTTCGTTTGCGTAGAACAGCCCGCAGTTGAAGCGCAGTACTTTCACGCCGTAGCTTTCCAGCGCGGCAAGTCCGGAAAATGCCGGCGCCGTGTCGACTTTTGTCCCGGAGGTCAGGCAGGAATTAAACATACTGAAGTAATTCACGCCCAGCATGTGGACAGACTTGCCGTTATAAGAAAGGTTGCCGGAATCGTCGATCTGGTATCCGCCGGGGACGAGGTCGGTCACGACTTCTTCCACGGTCAGTTTTCCATCGATAAACAACGTTTCGTAGCCTTCCGCATACAGTCCGCCGGGGACGAGAGTGTACTCGCCCGGGGTCAGCGTGTTGCGCGTTGCGAGGTCAAAGGTCAGTTCGCCGTCTACGCCCGGTACGGAACCGCCCTCTTCCACGTAATATACTTCGGAAGAATCGGAAAAGCGCACGTACGCCGCAAACACGGGATCGGAAACGTACTGCGTGCGCGAAAAGTCCATCGCAACCACGGTCAGCACCTTGGTGTTGGCTTCCACGCTGATCTGCGCGGAAAGGTTGACCGTTCTGTAATTTTTATGGGTCACGGTAGCGTACGCAGTCTTCTTTTCTCCGGGCAGTTGCACCGTATTATCGCTGTACGAAACCTGCGCGCCTTCGGGCAGGTTTTCTACCAGCAGGGCGTGCACCTTCCCCGTATACGGAAACACGGTATCTTTGAATACCAGCCCTTTCATATAGCCTTTGTTGACGGTCAGTTTCGCTTCGTACCGCTTGACCTCTTCCCCCTGACAGGAAACGACCGCGACGGCGGAAAGCGTACCCGCGTCCGTCAAAGCGTTGTTTTCGTACCGGACGGTATACCCCGTTGGAAGCACGCCCGAAAGCAGCGCCTTATGCTCCTTTCCGTCGTAAGTCACGGTCACCGCAGGGAACGACACTTCCGCAAGCGCCGCTTCGTGATCGGGTCCGGGCGTCGGCGTGGGTTTAATCGAAGGTTCTACGGACGGCTCGACCGAGGGTTCCACGGACGGCTCGACCGAGGGTTCTACGGACGGCTCGACCGAGGGTTCTACGCTCGGTTCGACCGAGGGTTCTGCGGACGGCTCGACCGAGGGTTCTACGCTCGGTTCAACCGAGGGTTCTGCGGACGGCTCGACCGAGGGTTCTGCGGACGGCTCGACCGAGGGTTCTGCGGACGGCTCGACCGAGGGTTCCACGGACGGCTCGACCGAGGGTTCCACGGACGGCTCGACCGAGGGTTCCACGGACGGCTCGACCGAAGGAGCAATGGTCGGTTCTGCGGTCGGAGCTAAAGTCGGCTGCCCGGACGGTTCTTCCGTGGGCGCAGCCGTAGGTTCTGCAGTCGGTTCTACGGTCGGAGCTAAAGTCGGCTGCCCGGACGGTTCTTCGGTCGGCGCAGCCGTAGGTTCTGCAGTCGGTTCTGCGGTCGGAGCTAAAGTCGGCTGCCCGGACGGCTCTTCGGTCGGCGCAGCCGTAGGTTCCGCGCTCGTCGAAATGCCGACGGAGGGCAGCGACGATATTCCGGGGAAGATATCCCCGATGTCGCAGCCTGCGGCAAACGTACAAACGACAAGGCAAACGAGCATTGCCCATGCCAGTTTTCTGAATCTTTTCATTCTCTATCTCCCGGAGGCGCGATTTTTCCTCTGTAATCCGCCCCATGCTAAGTGTTATTTTACTATACTTCCCCCGATTCGTCAAACGCTTTTTAAATTTTTATCGAAATTTTAAAGACGTATTGCAATTTTAAGAACGTCACGCAAAAACCGGCGCAAACCGCGGAAGAATTTTCCGTTCTGCCTTGACTTTCGTCCTGTTTGGTGATATCATAAAAAGCACGGGGGTTCCTTTTACTTCGAGGGAAAATACCCGCAACTTCATTTTCAGGAAAGGAGAAAACATGAACATGCAGAAGCACAACGTCTTTACCATTCTTTTGACCATTCTTTTGGCGATTCTTTTGGGGATCGGCGCCGCAGGCTGCTCGAACAATCAGACCGGCGACAAGGACGATCTGCAGAAGAAAATCGAACAACTGGAAAAGGATCTGGCGGCGAAAGACGCCGAACTTACGGACAAAAACAATCAACTCGCCGAAAAAGACGGTGAGATTGCCGAAAAAACCAACCAACTCGCAGAAAAGGACAAGACCATTGAAGATCTGGAACGGCAACTGGAATTTGCCAACACGTACGACTTTTATTTAACGCTCGGTACCATGCCCACCCTGTACGCGACCTTAAACGCGTATACGGTGCAGAACCCCAACACCTATATGTGGTTCTACCGCGGCAACACCATCAGTAAGAAATATTCCGCGCCGTTCATTCACTACTTCTCCACCCAGTCCGAAACCAACGCCAACAGCACCATCGATTATATGGAAATCCGCAACACGGTGCGAAAAATCAAGCAATCTAACCCGAACGCGAAATTCCGCCTGTGGTGCGACGACCTCCGCGTGCGCTTCATTCCCGACATTTTCGTTGCGGCGGGCGTCAATTTCGAGGATATGAAAGTCACCCTGCTCTCCGACGGAACGGCGACCTATTCTTATTATAAAAACGCGGCGTTCACCGCCGAATATTACGCTTCTCAGGCGGCGAAATGGACGGAAATTCTGACAACGTATAAAGAAAACGCGGCAACCGACCCCAACTATACCATGTACGACGACCAGAACGGACAGGCGATGGAACTTGCCTATTTCGCCTACTACGTTTCCTCTTTCGACAACGTGGAATACTGGATTCAGCACCCCGATTATCTGAAAAACGACGCCCTTGCGGAAGCCAAAAAATCCATGCACCTTGTAAAGAAAAACCCCAAGGACATTTACCTCGCTTTGGACGAAACCACCCGCAAATCCTATCAGGAAGTGGTTCTTGCCAACGCGCTCGTCGGAAGCGACACGCTACATACTTTGAAAGACGCCGCGGAATATTTCGACGCGCAACTTTCCGGAAGAGATAAGGAAGTCGTGCTGATTCTCGGCACCCGCTACAACGGTCTGGAATCCAATCAGGACTTTATCGATCAGACCATTGCCTACTATACCCCGGTAAGAAGCGCGGACGACGCCACCAAAGTTACCTTCAAAAATAAAGTTTACGAAGTGGCTGCGGACGCAGAAACCGTGACCGTAGACGGCAAAGATTACAGAATCGGCGAAGTTTCGGTATATCTGTTCTTCAAGGGGCACCCGAGTTACCCCGCAAACGAACAGTTGCAGGCATATTTTGCGGAAAACAACATCGTCGTTCTGCCCCACCGCACGCCGGTAGAAACGCTATTCTGGATGTACAACGTAAAAGCGGGCGGCTATCAATCCACCAGCTTCCTTTCCTGCACCGAAGGTCAGACCGAATTTTTCTACGGTCAACCCGATACCGAAGCGCTGGTACAGATGATGGAGGACGGATTTTTCGACGGCGCGGTGATCTTTAC
>CAKQSI010000026.1 GCA_934272745.1 uncultured Clostridia bacterium
GAAAACAGCGGCGCAATTACCGCTTCCGGAAATTACGCGGGCGGCTTGATCGGCTCTATGAATTTCGAAGGGGTCGGCAATGGTCCCAGTTACGATTGGTATGACGGCTCCCACGCCCTGACGATGTTAAACGCCAAAAATACCGGAAACATCACCGGCAATTCGTTCGTCGGCGGGCTGATTGGACAAGCGAAAACCGACAGTTCGGTTTCCGAAATCATGTTCTTTACGCAGACGGGCACCGTGACCGGTACGGAAAACACCGACAATCTCGTCGGACAGATTACGAACCTTATCCTGACGGAATCCTGACATGAAACCTTTCAAAAAACTGCTTGCGGCAGCTTTGTTGCTGCTTTTGACCATGACCGCCCTTCCCGGGTGTTCCCGTCCGGAATATGCGGTCAAAATCTGGATGGACACGCAGTATACCTACGGTACGCATAGCATGCAATGGGGCGAAGACATCCCCATTGACTACAAACAGTTGAAAAACGGCTATAAGTTTGATATTACACTTCCCGCCGGGGTCAAATTTCTGGGGCTATATCGCGACATATACAAGCTCGTTGACGAAAATTGTGTTGTTTGCGACGCGAAAGAACTGAAATTTCTGCTGAAACACGCCTCCCTCCAAAACGATAAACACATGGTGTCTCTGACGCTGAAATACGAGTTGCTTCACTTTGATCTGGAACTGGATTTTGCCGGCGGAGGATTGTCTTATCTTGCCCCTGCAGAACCCGCAAAGACCTTTCATAACCTGACCGTGCTCGATCTGTTCAATAATTTCGACACCTATTTCCCGATCTCGTGGAAAGAGGGTACGCACTTTACCGCATGGCAACAGGAAAATACAGATACGCAACCCTTATCCGGCGGTTTTGGGTGGAGTTCTCTCTCCAACTATCTCTCCGTTCCGGAAGAGGGCGCAACCTTGCGTTTTAAGGCGCAGCACAACAGCGGCAGCGAGTACCGCGTATCCGTTTATTTTCCCGAATCTTCGGGAACGCGGGACTCCGTAATAACCTGGGACGTTACCGCGGGGGATCGTCTGACCAAACTGTCCGACCTTGCTCCGTCCGCCGCCCCCAAGTACGAAAAGTCCGTTTTCCGCTGGTCGAAAGGCTGCGACAAATATCGCCCGTTTGACGGCACGGTTACCGAAGACATACAGCTTTATTATTACGAATTGCCGTATAAAACCCTGTCGCTCAACCCCTTAAACGGCGACGCCGTCGGCACGGCGAAGATTCTGGACGAAGCCGGACCCGAATATCAGGACGGCTGGACGCTTTCCGCCCCCGCAGGTTTCACTTTCTGCGGCTGGTATTTGTCGAGAGAGTGCGAGGGCGACCCCGTTCTGACCAATAATTCCTTTACCTTTAACGACGAGATCCCCGACGGCGCCACGCTCTACGCAAAGTGGATCAAGGCAGCGTAACGGAAACCTTTTTTATGCCAAGTGAGGCAATGTGTCGTAATTCGCGGAGCCTTTTGCAATGCAAAATAGCGGTATTACCCCCTTCAAGCAAGTTCAGACAATACACTTTTTACAACGCGGAACAGCGGCGGAGCGCTCTGTACCGGGCATATCAACCAGAAACGACTTGCACCTCCCCGCCGACCGCAAAACAACGACGCCGCCTTTGTTAAGCGAAAATTCAGACAGCATAAAAGGTCTGCCCTTTATTCCGAATAGATGCAAGACAAAACAAACGCAAACCAAAGAGGCTGAAAAATGAAAAAATTCATCGCCGCGCTTTGTATTTTAATCCTGGGATTTTCTGCTCTTTCTACCCTTGCCGGCTGCAATGAAGAAAACCGATATTTCTGGCTGGATTATAACGGGAGCTCCTATCGGTACGAAAATTCCGCTTTGACCAAAGATCTCCATATCGGCATAAATCTCGACGCAAACCAGACCCTTATCGGCGTATATACCACCGACGGCGTCAAAGTTTTCGACGAAAACGGAGACGTCTGTAATCTTCTCGAACTGAAAAGCCGGTTAAAAGGCAAAAAAGGCGTGACGGATCGTTCGATCCCCCTCAGCGTCAGAACGGAGCAGCACACGGTCCATTTCAATATTCTGTTGAAAACAAGCGGCGGCGCCGTCCGGTGGGGCGACGAACCCGGCGACGTGTTTTTCGAAAACGTTACCGTGGAAGAAGTTTCCCAAAGCTTGGATACCTATTTGCCTGAACACGTTTTCAGAAAAGGAAGTCGGTTCTCCGGATGGAAACGCGAATACGGATATAAAGACGGCTATTACGACGACTGGGCAAATGAGTACGACCTTATGAAAACTTTACCCTATTGCACAGACGGCTACACCCTATGCTATCAGGCGTTTTACGAAGACATGTCCGGTTGGGCTGACCCCAGCTATGCCGTCTATCCTTATTACTATTCAAAAGACCACAGCCGCTGGTACAGATTCTCTTCTCCCGGCGTCCTGGGATGTTCTGTCGGTAAAAAAATGACAAGCCATCTGGAAGTCGACACCCGACGATACGAGGACCACACGCGCAACCATACGGTTTTCAAGTGGTCGATCGACAAAAACGAATATCTCCCCTTCGACGGCACGGTTTTGGGCGACATGGAAATTTATCTGTACGAAGTCGATATAAAATCCTGTATCTTAAATCCCATGACGGGCGACCGACCTATGGAATATTCCGTTTTAATGAACGGAGATACGGAATTTACGTGGGACGTCCCCGCACCAAGCGGATATGTATTTGCCGGGTGGTATGCCGCGCGCGACCTTTCGGGCGAGCCGGTTTCCGTGAGCGAAATCCCCGCATATGACGAGATCGAATACGGCAAGACCTATTACGCCAAGTGGGAAAAGACGGAATAACGGCGGCGCAGCAGATAAAAGGGCAACGAAAAGCAATTTTTACGCGCCGGCGGAAGACAATTTTTACGCGCTGCGGAAATGCAGCGTGCTTCGCAACCCCGCCCGCAACGCCCAGAATAACGGCGTTTGCACGTTTCAAAAACTCCATAGCGGCGTATTTTCACCCCGCAAACAAACGGTTAAAAACACGGCAAAGGGGAACTCCCTTTCCTTCAACATAAAAAATATTGATAAATCAATACGGAGGCATAAAAATGAAAAACAAAGTCAGATTACTGCTTGTCGCAGCGCTGCTGTGTCTTTCGTTGAGCGTTGTGCTGACCGGCTGCGGCGGAGGCGGATCTTTAAGCCTTGCAGCCCCGCAAAACGTCAAGTACGACGGCTCGATGATCACCTGGGACGCTGTGGAAAAAGCCGAAAAGTACGTCGTAAAGGTCAACGACGGCGCAGAAATCACCGTCAATAACAACTCCTTCGGCTACGCCGCCAACGGATCGCAATTCACCTTTACGGTAAAGGCGACCAGTTCTTCCAAAATTAAAAAGGCAGAAGAAACCACGGTCACCTTCAGTTATCTCGGCAAGGTAGAAGACGCTTCCATCACCGTTTCGGAAGACGGCTTGGTTACCTGGCCGGCAGTCACGGGGGCTACCGCGTACGAGATCAAGACCGGAAACGAAACCAACGTGATTTACGAATCGCAATTTACGCTCCCCGTCGGCACGACCGACTTTCAGGTTCGCCCCGCGGTCGTCGGCGACGACACGAAATATTCGGTCTGGAGTACGACCAAAAAATTGACTAAGTGCGGCATCGCCGAAGCGAATAAGATCACTTACGACGGCACTTACATCACCTTCCCCGCCGTTTCCGGCGCGCAGAAGTACGAACTTTCCATCAACGGTCAGCCCGTAGAAGAACTACTCACCTCCAGGAAATACGCTTATGCCGCCGGGGACGAAGACTTCAGCGTTTCCGTCCGCGCGATCGGCAACCATTCCTCCTCGTTCGACGGCGAAACCTCTCCCGAAAAGAAGTTCGTCTTTCTGGACATGGTGACCGGACTAAAAGTTGAAGACGGCATTTTGTACTGGGACGGCGACGCAACGAAAACGTACAGCCTGAAGGTCAACAACACCGAAATCGAAGTTACCGGTTCTAAGTATGCGGGCGACTTACTTACGACGGGTTCCAATATCTCCATTCAGATCAAGGAAATTTCCACCGATTCTACCTACTTCTCCAACTACACCGTGCCGCTGAGCGCGTTTATCCTGCCCGCACCCACGCTGGTATGGTCGCAGCTTTCCTCGCTGGACGGCGGCGAAAACAGCCTGAGCTGGAACACCGTTGCCGGCGCCGCAGGTTACGTCGTCACGGTCGTCCGTCCCGACGGAACCGAAGAACCGCAGGCGTTCAGCAGTGCGCAGGGTTCCTTCTCCTACGAATACGAAGCGGTCGGCACGTACACCGTCACGATCGTCGCCACTGCGGACGAAGGGGACGGCGTTTACTCCTCTTCCAAGGCTTCCAGCCCGTTCACGGTCATTCGTCCGGGAAGACCCGAGAAACTGCAGGACGGCTTTATCGTCAGCAACGACAAAGCGCTTGCGGACGGTTTTACGGTCACCTGTAAAACGCAGAGCAGCGACTTCCGTTACAAACTGTATAAAAACGGCTCGCAGGACGGGGAAATCAGCAATTCTCCCCAGTTCAAGAGAACCAACCTGCTCGCTTCGGACGTCATCGACGGTCAGGAAGACACCTATTCCATTCAGATCGTCGGCAGAATCAACTCCGATAACCGCGTCACCCTCAATTCGAGAGAGATGCTGGACTTTAAGATCACCATTCTCGCCATGCCGCAGGAAGCGCATATGGACGGCTTTAAACTGCTGTATAACCCGGTCGCGAACGCAACCAACAACTACTGGGTGACCGGCGTCAACGGTGGCAACGGTACGGAAGGCACGGCAAACGGCGCCGATCTCACGCCGTACATCAAGTCGGGCGCTTACGATATGCAGGTCTGCGCGAAAGGCAACGGCAGCGACGTTCTGGCTTCCAACTACAGCCCCATCGTCAAGGTGTTCCGCCTCGGCGCGCCCTATAATATCCGCATCGACACCAACACCGCGCAAAACGGCGTTCTGACCTACGACGTCAGCGAAATGGCGACGGGTATCGAACTCTATCTCGGCTCCAAAGACGCGACGCAGAAAGTGGAATCGACCGCCAACGTGCTTGAAAACATGAACGCGCAGATCAAGGAAGGCGGCACCTACGTCAGTCTGGTCGCGGTCGGCAACTACAAAGCGGAAGACGGCGTTTATTACATCACTTCCGAAAAGAGTGCGGCAAAAGAGTTCGTCAAGATCGCGGCGCCCTCCAACCTGACCTTTGACAACACGCACTTAAAGTGGAACCAGACGGGCGTAAGCGAAGCGCAGGTCGGCAGCATTTCTTACGAAGTTTACAACGAAAGCGACGTGCTGTTCACTCCGGGACAGAACGACAGAGAAGTCGATATCAGCAGTCTTGCAGGCGGTCAGACCTACGTGTTCAAAATCCGTGCGATCGGCGACGGCAACCGCTATATCAACTCCGAACCTTCGCAGGCAGAAGCAGTTTACAAACTCAATATGCCCATCGTAAAACGCGCGGACGGCACCTACGTGTGGAGCGCGATCACCAACGCTTCCTCCTATTCGGTCACCGTTGACGGCAAACTGTACGATACCGCGATCCACGTTTCGGGCGACAGATACTCGTTCGACCCGAAGAGCGCGTTCGACCAGATCAAGATCTATCAGGTCAAATTTACCGCGGTCGGCAACGGCGGCGTCGGCGAAATGAAAACCATCAGTTCCGCCCCCGTCACGCTCGAACAGAACGTTGTCCAACTCGCAAAGCCGGAATTCTCCTTAAGTTACGACAAGGAATTCTACGACGAACAGGGCAATATCGTCGTCAATATCACCAAAGAAGTCCCCTTTGCCACCGGCTACAGATACACCTTCAGCGGCATTACGAGAGAACTGACGGGCGAAGATTCCACGACCTGTAAGTACAACCCCAACAACACCGGTTCCTATCAGGTCTACGTCAACGCGCTCGGCGGACTGTTCGACGATGAGGAAAACTACACCCTGACTTCCCCCATCGCGGGCGGACAGAATACGGTCATCACCCTGCTCGCGACGCCCGATAAAAACGCGATCAAAATCAATAAGGACGGCTATCTGTCCTTTGCGGTCATCAACGGCGCGGACGAATACGAACTGGAAATCTACGTCAACGGCGCTGCGGAAGCGTACAAAACCACGGTCGTCACCAACGGTTACGACATCGGCTATAACCTCCAGAAAGATATCGTTCCCGGCGTGAGCGACTGGGCAGACGTCCGCTCGCTCCGTGTCGTGATCCGCGCGGTCGCGAAAACCGCCAACAAAGTTTCCTCGCAGCAATCCTCCAACGAATGGTCTGGAAACCTGCACTAAGAGGTAAATAGGTTTACGGAATGCGCGGCGCCTTTCCCGCATGGGAAAGGCGCCGCGTTGTTATTATTTTACCCCGTTATCCTTTGCCGGGCGCAATTTTTCGCACGACGCAATGGAATGAGAAATTCTTTACCCTTGCTATCGTATCAAACGCGTCGTCTCCTGAATTGCCGCCGGCATTTTACTTTCTCGTTCATCTTTTAAACCGTAATGCGTATGGCGCCTTTCCCGTACGGGAAAGGCGCCATACATTTACTTTTATAAACGAATTTCACGGCACGACCAACGGCGCTTTTTGTTGCAAGGGCGACACAGCAAATGATATGCGTTTCAATCTCCACGTTTATATTAAGCGCCGCACCTTAACCGCTCGTTTTATAGCAAACGCCGCGCGCCCCCACGGCTGGTTAAATTTTACCACAAACCGATTTAAACTTCATCTCGCACCGTTTAAAATTCCGTTACGATAAAAACCGTACGCTGCAGCCGTGCTTTCGGTGAAACCCAAAGCACGGCTGCGCCTTTTACATTCCTAACAGATTGCCGTAAAGCGTGGCGTTGGTGGCAAGGATGTTTTCGTCCGTCGCAAGATACAGGTATCCGCCGACGATGCCGCCGACCGTATCGCTGCCGACAACTTCGCCCCGGTTTTCGCAATAGGACACTTCGACGTAAGAATACAATGTCGGCCAGGAAGAGAACGAGATTCCCTTGACAAAGCCCACAATGCCGCCCACGTTGCTTTTGCCGGTCACGACGCCCGCATTTTTATTGTTTTTGACGGTATAATTGCTTTCTTTTTCCGCCACGGCGATATAACCTGCAATGCCGCCCGTTTCGTCTCCGCCGGTGACCGAGCCGTTATTTGCGTTGTCCTGAACGGAACGATCGTTTGCCAGAGTAACGTACCCCGCAATGCCGCCGACGTAACTGCCGTTGCCCTGCGCCGTAATATCGACGTTGTTGGTGCAGCCAACCGCCCCTGTGCAATAGCCGGCAATTCCGCCGAGATACGCGCGAAAAGCGCCCTGTTCGGCAACGCCGCCCAAGGACTCGATCACGCCGCCATTGACCGCGTCTTCCACGACGCCGCAGTAGCCTGCAAAGCCGCCGAGATACCCCTTGCCGGAAATTTTGTTTTCGTTTACCGAGCCCGTCGCGCGGATGTTCAGATCGGGCGCATAGCCGACGAATCCGCCGACGTAGTTGGTGCCAGTAATATCCGCCTTGTTTTCGCTTGTGGCGACGGTGGAAAGCCTTGTGGCGTGCCCCACGAAACCGCCGGCGTAATCGCCCGTCGCCGTCACGTCCGCATAGTTGGTAACAACGGAAATTTCAAAATAAGCATACAACGTCGGCCAGGAAGAATACGCAACGCCGTAAACCGTACCGCAAATGCCGCCGATCATCGTTTCTCCGCGAACGGAGCCGCGGTTCACGTCGTTTTTTATCCGGTAAACGCCTTCCTTATTCTCCGCAGTAAGATAACCGACGATACCGCCGACCGAACCTTTTCCGCTGACCGCGCCGGAATTTTCGTTATCGCGGAAAAGGTCAAACTCCGGCATTTTGACGCATCCCGCAAGTCCGCCGACGTAGTTTCCGGAAGCGGAAATATCGCTGTTGTTGCTGCAGCCGATCAATCCCGTGCAATAGCCGGCAACGCCGCCGAGATAGGAATTGCCGCTGCCCTCTTCCACTACCAGACCGGTAGAAAGTGCCATGCCGTTGTTGACGGCGTATCTGATCAGCCCCGCGTACCCCGCAAAACCGCCGACGTACGCCTTGCCGGTGATTACGTTGTTGTTTTTAAACTCATTCGCCTGAATTTCGGTATTTGCCGCATAGCCGACCGTTCCGCCGACGTAGTTGCCGCCGGTAACGTCCGCCGTGTTTTCCGAAGAAGCGACGGTGTTCAGCTGTATGCCGTACGCAACGATCCCCGCGGCGTAGTCGCCCGCGCTCGTCACGTCACCTTTGTTGTCGCAGACGGAAATATTTAAATAGGTATATTTTGTCGGCCAGGAAGAATACGAAATTCCGCACACGCTGCCGAACACGCCGCCCGTTTTTTCCTTGCCGGAAACCGGACCTTCGTTCGTATTGCGCTGCAAAAGATAGTCGCCTTCGTTCTCCAGCGTGGTAACGTAACCGGCAACGCCGCCGACACTTTGTTTGCCGTCCACCCTGCCGCGGCTAACGCAGTCCCACAAAACCGATTCTTTATCCAGCGCAACGTAGCCCACGACGCCGCCCGTCTGGTCGCCGCCCGCAACCGCCGCTTCGGAAACGCAGCCGATCACGGAGCCGTTACTCGTCCCGGCTACCCCGCCGACCGCGCTGTAAAACTTCGCGGTCACCGTCCCGGAAACCATGCAATCTTTAACCAGTCCGAGGTTTTTCCCCGCCACGACGCCGACGTTTTTCGCGTCGCCGCGGCAGGAAATTTCCGCATTTTCCACGGTAAGCCCAACGACGCGCCCCGAAAGGTCGGAAAACAGCCCGACGTTTTCCGCCCCGACCGCGCTGATCGTAAGATTTCTGATCTTATGCCCGCCGCCGAACAGCACGCCCGAAAAGTCCGCGATCGGCTGCCAGTTTTCCTCTCCGGAAAGGTCGACGTCCGCCGCCAGCGTATAGGATTTATTTGACCCCGCGATGGCTTTCAGTTCCGCCGCGTTCGTAATCTCGTTGGCGTAGAAGGTCACGGACAGGGTGTTACTTTCCGCGTAGGCGGTATTTCCGTCTTTTTTATAATCGTATACCAGCCGGATCGAAACCGTCCCCACGGCGTCCGCCCGGACGCAGGTCTGTTCCTTGCCGTCCTTTTTTTCTTTGACGAAAGTCGCCCCGATGCCGTTCTCCCCCACAAATTCGTAACGGAGATATTCTTCAAACGGGGAAAAATTCAAGTCTGCCGTAATCGCGACCGATTCGGTCAGTTCCGCACGCCCGGCAGCGGAAATGGTAATGGTTTTTTCGCTCGAAGAACCGCCACCGCCGATCAGCCCGCAAGCCGAAAACGCAGCCGCACAAAAAACCGCGGCAAACAAAGTCAAAAGCACACGAAAAATTTTACGCATAACCCGCCTCATGGATTCTTTTTAAACAATTTGATTCCGCCTTTTAAAGCAAGCGCGATCAGCACCATGCCCCAGGCAAACGTCAATGCGACCGACAAAAAGCCCGCCGCCGTAGCGGAAAAACCGGTGATCGCCGCAGTAACTGCTTCCATCGCTGCCGGCGCAAAGAAATACATCGCGACGTCTGCAAGCAGTAAAAGCAGCGCCACGAACAGAAAGCCTTTCCAGCCGCCGGCAAGGTCTGCGCCCGAAAGTTCCATATGGCTGGCGATCGTAAGCGAAAGCACGATAAACAGCCACCAGAGGGCGTTCCCCGCATTGGAAAAATCGAAAACCGCACGCACCATTTCCCACAGCAGCCCGAAAAACGCGCCGCAAGAGGAGGCGTCGGTCAGGTTAAAATCGATCAGCGCGGCAAAATGCAGTTCGCCCACCACGTCGGTAAACAGCGACGGCGTAAGCAGCCGCATCAGCAAAAAAATGACCGCGCTGCCGCCTAAAATGGGTGCGATTCCGATAAAAAAGTTGCCGACCTGCTGGTACAGGTTGCGCGGGTTGTAAGAGTGTTCGACGTAGCCCAGCGTGCCGTCTTCCGCGTTCGGACGGTACAGGCTGATGCCGGTGATTTTATGCCCGAACAGAATGCAGAACAGCGCATGGCTGAGTTCGTGCACGGGAGTGCCGAGCGCGCCCGTGATCCGCAGCGTCGTGACCCCGGCATTCCCCGCAATTTTAATAAATACGGTGCGGCTCAGGGCGAGCAGCAACCCGAAGATCGCAATCACGCCCACCGAAAACACCGTCTGCAACAAAAAATTCGATACGATTTCCATCAAGGATTCCTTTCTTTCCACAGGCTGCCGAACGGCAGTCTTTTCTATATTGCTTGAACCGAAAGCAGACTTTTATCTGTTGCTTGCGCCGGACAGCCTATGATAACGCTGCGCCGAAAGATATCGTTTCAACCGGACAGCCGCCTTTTTAATATCTTCCGAGCCGAAACCTACGATACCGTCCGAACCGAATAAAATTTTCCGGAACCGGACAGCCGCCTTTCGCAAATTTTTTCAGCCGAACAGCCTGTTTTTCACGATACGGCTTGAAAAGCGACCTGCACTTCGGTAGAGGGGTTGGAATCCATTCTGTAAATGCCGGACGCGTCGAACGCGCCGCCCAGCACCTGTACCTGCACGGCGTAAGTCGCGCCCGCGGTCGTCATCGTAAACGAATAGGTGATGGTTTCCGTATCTTCGGCAACCACGTCCGTCCGTTCGACGCCGCCGATCAGCAGACGGTAGCCGGTGGCGCCTTCCTGCTTTTTGACGGTGATGGTCAAAACGTTGCCGGACTGTTCCACCTTAAAGGCGTTGGCGTAGGTCATATCGTCCTGCGCTGCCGGCTGCGTCATGCGAGAAACGCGCTGTTTGAAGGAATAAATTTCAGAACTGAGCACGTCGTTATAGTTGCCGATCGCGCGGATGCTGACTTCAAATTCCCCCTCGGTCGTGAACTTGGGCGTATATTCGTTTTCGCCGACGCTCGTCCAGAGAGCGTCTTTGCTGAGTTTGATTTCGTACCCCTGCGCGCCGAGTACGGGATCCCAGGTATATTTCCCTTCGGTTTTCTGCAGGTTTTCGATCGTGCCGAGTTTGGTAAACGTGAACGCGTCCGATTCGGGGGAATCCACCGTCTGCACGTTATCGCCCAAAGCGATCGCCTTGACGGTATAGGTTCCCGCGCCGAAATTGCTTAAGGCGTAGGAACTGCCCGAAACCAGCACCCGTTCTTCCGTATTATCGGGTTTCACGATGAGGAGGCGATAGTCGTTACAGTTAATACTGTTGACCGAAGAAGGATTCCACACGAGGTTATCGCCGGAAGCCTTCAACCCCGCGGGGCGGGCGTATCTGGAGACGGTTCTGGTCGCGGAAACGTCGGAATCGATAACGTCCGAACCGTTGCCGACGGCGTAAACGCTGATCTGCGTGCCAACCCCTTCCGCAATGCTGCTGAGATAGCCTGTCAGCGCAAAGGCGTTGCCGTCCGCATTGTAAGATTCCGTGCCTAAAATGACTTTGTACGCCGTAGCGCCGGGCACCACGCCCCAGGTCAGATTGCCGCTTTCAATGTTGAGCGAAGTGGGCGTGGCAAGTTTTTTCAGCGAAAGGGTATTGGAGAATCCGCCGGTGATGACCTCTTCCCCGTTGCCCATCGCCTGCACGTTGACGGTATGCGTTCCCGCCGCAAGGTCGGTCAGGGTGAAGGTCGTGGTCGTGACTTCCGTCCGTCGCCCGTCAATGGTCAGGACGTATTTCGAGGTGTGATTGACGTTGTCCCAACTGAGTTGCGTACCGTTTATGGTAAGGTTCTGCGGCGTGGCAAGTTTGGTCACGTTGAATTCCAGCGGAACGTTGCTGTCTAAAACCGCGCCTGCGGAAGTCACCCCGCCTTTCGCGACGATCTTGAAGTTGACTACCGATTCTTCCGCCTTGTTCGTCATTTTGGAAAGATCGACCGAAAACGCGGTTTCCTTGGTCGCGGTCGCAATTTCCACGTCGTCCGCTAAAAGGGCGTAACTCTTCGCGCCCGTGCAGGCGTTGAATGTGACCGAAACCTGATTCTGTTCGAGCGGGCGGTTTTCGATTTTATGATCGGTGGGCGTGCCAAGGCGTTTGACGGGATAGCCGACCGAATATTTGGATTCGTACACGCCGCCTTCGCCCAGCGACGTCGCCTTGACGTACACGAGGTAATCGCCCGCTTCCGCGAAAGCGTAGTTGTAGACGAAGGTTTCGTTACCCACCGTGGTGGTAAAGACGACCTTTTCGTCTTTTTCGATCTTCAGTTCGTAGCCCGAACAGCCGGCGACCTGATTCCACTTCACCACGCCGTCGCCGAATCCGACGACGGGGCTGCGCAGAATGTTGAGCGTGATCTCGTTCGACCAGCGGGAGAAATAGAAATCGCTTTTGCCGAGGGGCAGAATCTGCACCCGGTAACTGCTGCCGCTGGAAAGCGCCGCGTATTCGTTGGTGGTCAGTTCCTCGTTGTTCACGATGCCGTTGACTTTGATTCTGTACCGCACCGCGTTTTCGGAAGCCGTCCAGCGTAGCACTCCGTCCACCACGTTCAACCCTTCGACGGGAGCAATGTAGGTATAGGACTTGGCTTCGGAATAGACGGAATCGTAAGTCTTTTTCGCGGGGTCGCCCACGGCGGAGACCGACACTAAAAAGTCTTCGCTGCCGGCGGCGTAAGCGTATTTATTGGTCGTCGCGCGGAATTCCTCGTTCCCGATCTTGACAAGATAGGCGGAAGCGTTGTCCACCTTTTCCCAGGTAAAGGTTTCGGAATCGTATTTCAGGTTCTTCGGCGCGGCAAGCACCGTGCCGGAAATGGGTTCGCTCCAGGCGGAATAATAGGGATTGTTGCCGTCCGGACTTTCCGCCTGCCCTTTCAGCGCGCGCACTTTATAGGAGAACGCGCCCTCTGCCGCCGTAAAGCGGTTGGTGCCGACGTCTTCGGAAACGATGTCCCCGTTGTACATAACGGCGTATTTTTCCGCCGTATCCAGCACGTCCCAGGTCAGGCTGCCGCTTTCGATCCGCAGGCTTTTCACCTGTCCGATATTGGTAAACCGCAGCGAATAGGTGGGATTTTTATCGCTGCCCTCTTTTACGACCGCTTCCACGGAAAAGTCGAAATCTTCTCCGTTTGCGTTGTAGCGATAGGTCACCGTGCCTTCCGCGTTGCTGACCACTGCTTCCGTGCCGTTGTTGATGCGGATTTTGTAGTTTTTCGCGTTTTTGACGCTCGTCCAGGAAATGGTTTCGCCGTTATAGGTCAGGTTGGTGATGCTTTTCGCGGTTCCGCCGCCTTCCCCGCACGAAGCGAAAAGAAAGCAGCCCGCAAGAAGCGCTACGCTCGCCGCGATCGCGGCAAAAATCCTCTTCATTTTCTATCTCCTTTTTATTGATTTTCAGTGGGTTTTATTATCTTATTTCCGTGGTGTTATATCTCCGGCGCGAAGTTTTTATCGCGAAGTTTTTATTTTTCCGCGCGGAACCTTATTTTTTTCGCCCAGTGGCTAAGCCCTTGTTCCCGCCGGCATTCTTTCCGCCGGCGCGAAGCCTTTAATTCTGCCCGGCGTCGCTCCAGATCCTGTCCGCAAGGTCGCTCCAGCCGTCCGCCGCCCGGTACGCGTCCAGCACTTCCGTCGTGTTTCTGACGTAGACGGTAAAATCGGCTTTCACGCCCGAAAACGCGTCTTTACCCAAAGCGGGAGGACTACCCAGCATCACGAGCGCCTGTAAATTCCCGCAGGAAGCAAACGCTTCTTTGCCGATCTCCGCCACGTTTTTCCCCACGGTCACTTTTTCCACCCCGGAGAACGAGAACGCATAGTCGGAAATTTTCACGATTTTTCTGGCGCTGATGACGTCGGGAACGGTCACTTCTTTCGCCGTCCCGAAATACTGCCGCACGGCGTAACCGTCGCCGCATTCTTCCAAAGCAAAGTCGCCGAAGATCATTCCCAGCGAATAGATCCGTTCGGCGTACGCCGACCACATCATCCGGAAAGTCGTGATCTGATCGCTCGGGACGTAGATGGAAAAGGCTTCCGAAACGCCGTCGAACACGTCTTCGGGCAGCCGCACGACGCCCATCGTGCCCTGTACTTTCAGCGCGCGCAGGTTGCCGCAGCCGCGGAACGCGCCGGCGCCGATCGCAGACGGTCCCAACCACGTGGACGTGGACATGGACGAAGTGGAAATGGTGACGCTGATGAGGTTTTTGCAGTTTTCAAACGCGCCCGCTTCGATCGTGGCGATTTTTCCGCCGATCTCGATAGAAGCGATCTTTGCCCCGGCAAACGCCGCCTCGGCAATCTTTACGGTCGCGGGGTCGATCTCGTAACCGTCGCCCTCTTTGCCCGCGGGGTATTGCGTAAGATAAACCGAAGTCCCCGCGCGGGTATACAGCACGCCGTCTTTTGAAAAGTACTTTTCGCAGCCCTCTTCCACGTTGATTTCCTTAAGCGCGCTCATATTGCCGAACGCCCCTTCCCGGACGGAACGGACGGTCTTCGGCAAAGTCAGAGTCCGAATGCTCGCGCAACCGTTAAAAGCGTTTTTTCCCACGCTTTCCAGCGAGGAAGACAGTAACAGCTTTGTAATGGCGCCGTCCCCGGCAAACGCCCGGTCGGGAATTTCTTTCAGTCCCGCGGGCAGGTTTACGGAAGTCAGCGCGGTGCAGTTTTCAAACGCGCCGGCGGAAAATTCCTTTACCGACTGCGGCAAAAGGACGGTTTCGGTGTCCTGCGTATTGAAATTTTTCACCCGGGTGACTTTTTTGCCGAAATAACTGTCCGGCACCACGATCTTTTTGTCCGAACCGGTATAAGAAACTTCGTATTCCCTGTCCCCGGAAGAGGCAACCGAATCGAACCGCAGCACGTCGTTCGACCCTTCCGCAAAGCGGGCGTACAACAAAAGATCTTCGTCCGCGTCCGGCACCGTATAAGGATAGGTCAGCGCCTGCATCAGCGAAGAATCGAAACACCACGCCTCGAAGCAATAATTGTCTTTGACGGAATACGGCAGTTCGGAAAGAACGCTGCCCGTCTTATACGTCCGGCTTTCCACCGCCGAACCCTCCGTAAAAAAGCGGAAAGCGACGACTTTTTCTTCCCATCGGGCATAAAGGGTGGCGACTCCCTCGCTGACGGGATAGACGTCGGCGGTAAAGACTTCCGCTTCCGCGGTCAGGCTGCCGCTTTTGTCGGTGATCGCCGTGCCGCCCGTTTTTTCGGTATACCAGCCGGCGAACGAAAAGCCGCTTTTCAGCGGAACGGGAAAGCGCCCGTCGATTTTTTTATCGTACACGACCGAAAGATCCGCCACGTCATTTTGCGCCGTCGCGCCCTCGTAAGAAAAGACGACGCGGTAGGTCTCCGCCTGAAAATGCGCGTAGGCGGCGTCCCCGTTTCCCTTTTTCCAGGTCATGCCGGCGCTGCTGCCGGAAGCGTCGGTCAGCGCGTTGCCGCCCTCGGCTTTGGTGTACCAGCCGAGAAAGGCGTACCCGGTCTTTTCCGGCGCGCCGAAGTCGTACTCCGCGCCCTCCTGCACGCTATGTTCGCCGACCTTCTCCGCCCCGTCGTAAAGGGTGACCGAAGATTGACTTCCGCAGGCGGAAAAGCACGTAAAACAAAGCAGTGCCGCCGCTACGCCCACAAGGTATTTCCACAAATTTCTCACACTATATCCTCCCAGACTCGCCCGAAAAGAAATCTTTCCGTTAAACGCAGACGATACGTAAAAGTACGCACGGTTACGTTACAAAATACAAACGGTTACGTTACAAAGTACATACGGTTACATTATAACAAGATACACATGTTTTGTCAACGGATACGGAAAAAAACGTGGCTTTTTCCGCGTTTTTTATGCGTATTTTGCACGATTTTCCGTGCGTTTGGGAGGAACCGGATACCGTGCGGCTCCTTTTCCCGTTTTACGCTGAAATTTTGCGCGGAAATACGCTTATCCGCGTGTTTTTCTTTACGTAAAAGCGCCGCCCGCAAGGCAAAGCCTTGCGGGCGGCGCATAAATACAATCTCTTACAATCGCTCCAAAAGCGCTCGTTCAAAAACGTAAGCCTTGCAAAATTGCAAACGGACTTACTTGAAAATTCCGGTTCTTAAGCCCCGTCACATTCTTTCCCTAATCAAAGCCGCGGGTGGAATTTTCCCTGCCCTGCCGGAAGAAGACAGCGAAGCGCAAAGGACGATGACAAAATCGAACACCGCCACCGCAAGGAAGTTCCACCCGCTGAGCTTGACCGAAACGGGCAGATCTTTTACGAACAGCGGGAACAAATTCTGGATCCCCACTCCGACCAGCACTGCAAGAATTGCCGAACAGACACCCAGCAAAAGGAAATCGAACGACAGCACTTTGCGGATTTCCCGCTTGCCGGCACCCCAGGTCTTTAATACGCCGATTTCGTACATGCGCTCGGTAACGCTGAGTTTGACGTAAGAATGAATGAGCAAAATGGAAAGCAAACACAAAATAAAGCAGAGAAGTATAACGAAATACAGCACGATACGGGAACTGCCGATCATGTCCGATTCGAAATCCTCGGCGATGGCAATGCTGGTAACACCTGCGCTTTTCAGATTGTTTTTTACCGATTCCCACTTGGTGTAGTCTTTCAGGTACAGCCGATATTCTTTTGGAACAGCCGTCGTAAATTCCCTGTAAAACTCGTCGGTCATAAAGGTATCGAAATACGAAACCCCGACCACCTTGATCTTCTGCCGTTTTGCATTGTTGACAGTTCCCGGCGTCAGGACAAAATTATCGACGGAGAAAAGCGCCGTCTGCATTTCTTCGGGCATGGAACCGTCGCGAATCTCTTCGATCGTGGGTCTGTACTCCGTAAATCTGTGAAGTACCCGGTACGCGTCCGCGGAATCAAGCACGATCTCTCCCGTGGCGGCGGGTTTTCTCCCGTACAGCATTTTAACTTCTTCTTCCGGCCTTTGGACGCTGACCTCCTCCGTACGCCGCGCGTCGTTTTCCCCCGCCAGCGAAACTTCTGCGCTGATCGACGGCTGATAATAGTTGCAAATGCTGCCGAGATCTTTCATCAACGAATTTGCAAGGTAGGTTTTATATTCCCCGCCGTAAGATTTGGTATGATTGACGCCGGAAACCTTTACTTCGACCGGTTGCCCCATGACGACGATATACCCCGTATCCCCTGCGGAAACCTTCAGTTTTTCGGCAAGATCCTGCCCCAGAACGATTTCCCGGTCGTTTTCCGGAAAAGCGCCTTCGATTTTATACGAAGACAGCCGGTTGCGGAAGAACTCGTCCAACTCGATACACGAAGGGGTTTCGATCTTCTCCATATCTTCCCCCGCCGAAAAATACAGATAGGTGCCGCGCACCGAATAGGTAGGAACCAGTTCTTTCACGTCGGAATCTTTCAATCCGGCGGTTTCTTTCAAGAAAGCGACTTCGTTTTCCTCTTCCGTAAGCCCGGCGTTTACTTTCCAGTCGATGACGACCAGATCGGTGCTGAAATAATCCTCGTTGACGTATTTATTGACGTTTGCGACCGTCGTATAAAGGTTCATCGTGGCAAGCACGGAACCAAACGCCAGCGCCGTCGTGATCAGAATGATGATGAAAGACTTCAGCCTCTTTTTCAGTTTTTGACTGCCGTAGGAAAACAGAGTCTTGAAGTCGAAGTTCTTTTTCGGTTTCTTCGCGCTGCCGTCCGCCGGACTTTCTTCCTCCGCGCCGTTTGCGGGAGCGCCGTCTTTCTTCTGGAAAGAAGCACCTCCTGCCGCGGCGCCTTTCTCCGCGCGGTCTACGGGAGCACCCTTTTCCGCGGAATCACCCTCATTTACCGCAGCGCCCTCTGCCGAGCCGCCGTCAGCCAAAGCGCCGCCGTTTACTTCCGGATCGCCTTTTCTCTCTCCGCCGTTTCCCGTCATCTTATCGGAAACAATTTTTCCGTCCGAAAGGGTGACGATACGGTCGGCAAAACTTTCGGCAAGATAGGTATCGTGGCTGATGACCACCACGTAGCGGTCGCCCTTCACGCGCGAGAGTTCCGAAAGGACTTTCAACGCGTTTTCGTGATCGAGATTGCCGGTCGGTTCGTCCGCAAGAACGATCTTGGCGTCCTTCAGAAACGCAATAGCGATGTAGGCGCGCTGCCGCTCGCCGCCGGACAAGGTTTCCACCGTCTGCCCGTATACCTTTTCGATGCCGAACGCGCCAAGCACCTGCCGGATCTCCTCTTCCCCTTTTTCTTTGTGGGAAAGCGCCAGCGCGGTCTGAATATTCTGTCGCAGCGATAATCCGCCGATCAGGTTGTTATCCTGAAACAAAAACGCGATGTTTTCCGCGCGATAGCGGCACCGTTCTTCTTCCGAAAGACCGGAAATTACGGTACCGTCCACCGAAATTTCGCCCCCGGTGGGGGAATCCAGCAACCCGATCAGTTGCAAAATCGTACTTTTCCCCGCGCCGGAAGTGCCGCAGATAAAACTGATTTCTCCCTTTGCAAGGGAAAGATCCAGTCCCGGAATCACCACTTTTTCGCCGTAGGCTTTTTGAACGTTTTTTAATTCTAACACTTTTTCTCCTTTCCTTCGTCTGAGCCGAATTTATTCTTCTTTTGCAAAGAAATCCCGGCGAAAAACTCGCCCATTCCAACGCAATCGTTATCTTAAGTAAAGAAACAACCCCTCGTATACCGAACGCAGCGTCGGTATTCCGCCCGCCGCCGCGGGAAACAGAATGCCGCTTTCCTGATACAAATTTTTTGCAAACGCCCGGCAGTGCCCGGTGACGTCCAGACCGCGGTCGTTGTACGTCAATTCAAAAAGGCGACTGTTTTTATCCAGCAAATAAAACGCGTTCAGATAGGTAAACGTCGAATGAATATCCGCCGAAACCCCCTCGCCGGCAGAAAAACGGACGCCCGCAGGATCTTCCGCAAGTACCTCGTAAATATCCGCCGTTTCGATGATGAAATCCCCGCAATTTTTCTTGTAAAATCCGCCGTTCACAAGGTAAAAACGCACTTTCTGCAGCGAATCCGGCTGGTTTTGTATCCGTTTATAAACCTTTTTCAACCTCCGGCGATAGGTACGATAACGATAGCGCGGCACGCCGGCATAGGAGTCGTCGATCCTTCGGGAAGTTCCGCATAATAACGGCGTGCATTCGATCCATTCTTCGTCGTTTAAGGTATTCAGTTTTTTCTGCAGCGTTTTGTCGATTTTTTGGTACGCTTCTGCCAGTTCTTCCGCGTAAAGCGGCGTTTTCCCGGTAAAGTAAGACGACGAAAGATACCAGTCCAGATAAGCCGTATAATATACCTTTTTGATGGCGGAAGCATATTTTTTCGCCGCGGCGTCTTTCTGCGCAGACTGTAAAAAGAGCGGCAGGGCGTTGCGTATTTTTTCGCAATCCCACGGGTAAAGATGCCGAAACCTTACGACGGAATTGTTCAGCAAAAAGCCGTAAAAGGTTTCTTCCACCGATATCGTTACGTTTTCCCCGTCCGGGAGCGCAACGCCGTCCGCGCCTTCCGCCGCCCGAAAACCGGCGTAGTTTTCCGTTTCCGCGTAACTTGCCGCGATAAAATCGTACAGTTTCTGCCTGTCGCTTTCGGTCACTTCCTCGTTATTTTCCACACAAGCGACCTGGTAATCGAAGCCGGAAACCAGTCCGCCGTGCGTTTCATAATCGTACAAGATCATGGCGCCGAACGTCAGCCCGATCGCAAGGCACACGCCGAGAACGGAAAGCGCAACGATTTTGACGATCCGCTTTCTGATACTTTTTTTGCCTCGTTCTTTCTGTTCTTCTCTGTCTTTTCTCATTTTTGAAGTTTCCTTTTTCATTTTCGTGAGGAATAACGAACGGATACCTTTTCGTCTCTGTGAAAGATAACGAGTTTTTGAAGGCTTTTTTGAAATCCCTGCGCGTATTTTCCGTTGGTTTTTTGCTTTACTCTGTCTTCTCGTTTATTTTCGCGCCGGACGGCAGAATTTTTCCGTCGGGTTGCGGCGTTTTCGCCGAACCGCTTCGACGTTTTCGTTTGCTTTCTCGCCGAGTCGCAGGGGGTTTTCTCTGCCCCGGAAGGCGCTGCAAAGAATTATCATACTTGCGGATTTATTGTACCACACCCGTGCCGTTCTGTCAACCCGTTGCCGGCTATATTGTAATACTCTGCACCGGTTTTAAAACGGTTTCCGGAATCGACCCGGAACGTAAGGCAAAAAATAGTGAAAATAAAATTCCCCAAAACGCTTGTCTCACAAGGTCAAATATGATAAAATTCTGCCAAAATAAAACGAGGCGTTTTATGCAGCAGGTAATCGACTATATCAAACAAAACATCGGCGAAACTTTCCGTCCCGCAAACGACCATACCCCATACCCGTTCGTTTCTCCTACGGCGGACGCGATGTACGAGGATTTTTATTACTGGGACAGTTATTTTCACAATCTGGGACTTATGATTCTGGGATATACCGACAAGGTGCAAAACAATCTGGACAACATTGCTTTTGCCATCAGCAAATACGGGTATATGCCCAACGCGCTGGTATGGCATTCGCTTGACCGCAGCCAGCCGCCATTCTTTATCAAATCGGTGTGGGGGTATTATAAATTCACGGGAAACGAAGCAGTTCTTTCCCGCTATATCGACGCGATTTTAAAGGAACACGAATTCTGGCGCACCCGCCGCATGACCAAAACCGGCTTGAACAGTTACGGGTGCGAAGCCACCGGCGACGACCTGATCAAAAGCGGCTACCAGCACCACGGTCGCGTGCAGGAAAGTTCCGATACCCGGGAGGGGCAGATGGAGATCGGCAAAAACCTGCTCGCCATTGCCGAAAGCGGACTGGATTTTAACATGCGTTTCCGCACCAAAGACAGTTATATTTCCGCCGATCGGTTCGTCCATCTCGACCTCAACTGCATTTTGTACGAAGCGGAAGTGCTGACCGCCAGAATGCTGGAAATTCTGCGTCGCCCCGAGGAAGCGGAAGAGTTCTCCCACCGGGCGGAAACCCGCAAAAAACTGGTGAACGAACTGCTGTTTGACAAATCGCAGGGTATTTATCTGGATTATAATTTTACCGACGGGACGTATTCTGCCGTACTCAGCGCGGTTTCGCTGTACCCGTTCGCGTTCGGGCTGTCGGACGACGCGGCTTCCGCCAAAAAAGTACTGGAAAGACTGGAACTCCCCTATGGTATTTCCGCCTGCGAGTTCCGCGGCGACGACGCGCTGTACTTCCAGTGGGATTACCCCTGCGTATGGCCCGCCGCAACCCTGTTGAGTTATCAGGCGCTGACGAAAGTGGGTTTGACGGCGGACGCGCGCCGCATTGCGGAAAAATATATGGCGGCAGTCGATAAAAACTTCCTTGAAACCGGCAGACTGTGGGAAAAATACGACGGGCGCGACGGCAGCATTGCCGTAACGACCGAATACGCCACGCCGCCGTTTTTCGGCTGGACGGCTGCGGACTATATCGTTTTCGACCGCGAATTGAACAAATTAAAATGATACGCTTTTCGTTGCCCGCGGCAGAACTGCCGCGGGCTCGCATTTTCGCCCTTTGTAAATTTCGGTAAACCTTGCAACGGGCTCGCATTTTCGCCGAGGACGAAAAAGGATTGCTTTTGCCGACAATTAAACGAATTATTTCCGCTCGCGGCGATCTTATCTTTGCGCTCCACTGCGGAGTTTGCCACGCCCGCGGCGGGTCTCCTTTCGCCCCGCTGCAGGTTTTCTGCGCCGACGGTCGCCATAAATATGGAACTGTTTTTGAAAAATCCCAAGGTGGTACTTTCGGTCGATACGCTGATGGACCGCATCTGGGGCTTTGACAGCGAAGCCGACGTCAGCGTGGTGTGGACGTACGTTTCCTACCTCCGCAAAAAACTCAAAGGGCTGTCGTCTGCCGTCCGGATCAAATCGGTACGAAACCTCGGCTACCGTCCGGAATACGGCGGCAAAGCCGAAGAAAAGGACGCCCCGCAGGAACCGGCACAAAACGCACAAAGCGCAAACGCTTATGCCGCAGGCGAAACGGAAAAGCAATGCAGCACCGACGACCGCCCGGACAGCCGCACCGCGGCAAGCGGAATAGCAAGCCTCCGCCCGGACGAAGCGGAAAACGACCGCCCGGGTAGCCGCACCGCCGGCAAAGGGGGCGCCGAATGTTGAAAAAATTACGCATCCGATTTATCGTCATCGCCATGACCTGCATGACGCTGGTACTGTGCTTTTTAATCGGCTTTATCAACGTCAAAAATTACACCGGCGTAATCAAGGGCGGACAACGTCGTGCAGACTCTGCTGAAAAACGGCGGCAGATTTCCCCTGCCGGACAAGCCGGAACTGCCGACAGAACCCGGAACGGACGTCCTCTCAAAGGCAGCCGGGACGAATTCCGGGCAATTG
Source organism: uncultured Clostridia bacterium (assembly GCA_934272745.1). Lineage (GTDB taxonomy): Bacteria > Bacillota > Clostridia > Christensenellales > Borkfalkiaceae > SIG402. The sequence goes on from CAKQSI010000026.1 coordinate 22,467, forward strand.
CCGGACAACGAAAACGGCTCTGCCGCGCCCGATACTGCAACGGGAAATACGGCAAACGTTCCCGAAAACGGGGATACGTCTGCCAAAAACAGGAACATAAAGGCAAGCGACACATTGGCGGGCGCTCCCGCGGCAGCGGATATCTACCCACCGGCTATTCCCGCAGCAGCAGGTCAAACGCCGCCGAGCGCACCAACGAAAGATACCGGGGGAAAGCCGCCGCACGGCGACGATTCCCCCGAAACCCCGTATGAAACGCGCTATTTTACCGTTTCTTTGGACGAAAGCGGGACGGTTCTTTCCGCCGACGTCAAAAGCATCGCCGCAATCGACAAGGAAACCGCCGTAAGTCTTGCCGGGGAACTGTTTGCCTCGGATAAAACCAAGGGCTTTGCTTTGGGCTATCGTTACGGCGCGCGTACCGAAAACGGCTACGCCTATACGGGCGGCACCGTGCTTGCGGTGGGACTTGCGGGCGGCATGAGCGGCGAAACGACCACTTCTTCCCCCTCGTTCTCCACGATCGGCACCGGCAGCACGCTCCGCATTACCGAGGGAACCTATCTCACCGTGGAAGGCGTCTTTACCGTCCGCGTCCCCGTCACGATGAACGCGCTCGTCGCCGTTTTAGGAAAGACCGGCGCCGGCATTTCGGCGGCTTCCTCTTCCGATCTCGCGTTCGATTCCGACGGCGTATACCGGTATTGATTTATGGAATTGAAAATAAAAAGCAACCGGCGTAACGACGGCTGGCAGGCGGGCGCCCGTTTCCTTTGGGAAACGGGCGCCCGCCATGACGGAAACAGTGTCAGCACCGTAGAAACGGCACCGGTTTTGCGGCGTTCTACCTTTTGCTTCCGGCACGCGAGCAGCGCGCCGATAGAATCACGGTATTCGTCGTTTTCGTCCCGATCAGGCGATCCAAGTACCGTTTCTCGCTGCCCTTGTTTTTGCAGACGAGGGGTTTGCATTCCTCAAAATATCCGTCCCGCTTTATGCCGCGAATTTGCCACGGGGCGCCGCGCTATATTAGCGTGGCGCCCCGTTTTACGAAAAGCGCGATGGAAAAGTTGCGGGATTTCCCCGGCATAAAATTCACGCCTTGCGCGCTTCCCCGCCAGCCTATCGGCGTTTCAGTCTGCTGCGCCCGTCCGTTTGCGTTTTTGCGGGCGACGTTCATTTACACCCTGCGGGATTCCCACTCGGTCAAAACCCGTTCGACTTCGGCAAGGCTGCCTGCAAAAACGATCCCCTTTTGCCGCGCGGGCGTAGAAAGTCCCGACGCGATCATTTTTTCAAGCAGCGCGCGCAGTCCGTCGTAATAGCCGTTTAAATTGAACACGATACACGGCGCTTCCAGATGCCCCAGCGACACTTTGGACATAATCTCCGAAATTTCTTCCAGCGTGCCGGTTCCGCCGGGAAAAGCGACGAACGCCTGCCCCAGTTCGATCATTTTCCCTTTCCGCTCGGTCATATCTTTGGTGACGATGAGTTCGGTCAGCCCGTCGCACTGCACTTCCGCGTCGATAAAAAACTGCGGTTCCACGCCGACGGCTTTTCCGCCTGCGGAAAGCACGCTGTGTGCGATTTCCCCCATCAGTCCCGCGCGGGAACCGCCGTAAACCAGCGTATCGCCCCGCTTGCCCATCCAGTTTCCGAATTCTTTCACCGCCGCCGAAAGCGCCGGATCGTTGCCCGGCATCGCGCCGAGATATACCGTAATTTGCATATACGTATCCCCTTTTTAGTGTTTTTTCGCCGGAAAGCGGCTTTTCGTCGCGCGCTTTCCAAGCGCCCATTTTACCATTTTTTGGGGTGCCTTTTCCCCCTTTGGGGCGCCCTTTTCGCGCCCAAATTCGTCACGGCTTCGCGCCCAAATTCGTCACGTCCGGATACGGACCGAACTGCCGCCCGCGGGATTTTTGGTTACGACGATCTGCTTGTCGATCTTCTCTTTCAGTTCCGCCACGTGCGAAATAATGCCCACCAAGCGGTTGCCTTCCGCAAGGCTATTCAGCGCGCGGAGCGCCTGCGAAAGCGCCTCTTCGTCCAGCGAACCGAACCCTTCGTCAACGAACATCGTATCCAGCCGGATGCCGCCCGCGCTTTCCTGCATTTCGTCCGAAAGCCCCAGCGCCAAAGACAGCGACGCCTGAAAACTTTCGCCGCCGGAAAGGGTCTTTACGCTGCGTTCGCTGCCGTTGTAGTGGTCGACAACGCTCAAGTCCAGCCCGCTCTGGCTTTTATAATTTTCCGCGGAAGCGCTGCGTTTCAGTTCGTACTGCCCGTCGGACATGATCATCAGCCGCAGGTTTGCCCGGTCGATGATCCGGTCGAAATAATGCGCCTGCACGTAGGTTTCCAGCATAATTTTTTCCTTGCCGGAAATGCTGCCGTTTGCCGTATCCGAAAGCGCTTTGATCGTTTTCCATTCTTTTTCGGCTTTTTGGGTCTTTTGGGAAAGCGCGCCGATTTTAAGGCTTGCCGCGCGGTTTCCCGCAAGGCTTGCCGCCACCTGCCGGCTTTTTTCGGCGATCTCTTCTTTTTCCAAGGAAAGAACGCGGCGTTTTTCCCGTTCTTCTTCCACGGCGATTTCCGTCCCGCCGGCAAGACCGTCTTTCGCAGTCTTTTCCGCGGCGCGGAACCCTTCCACCCGCTTTTCGCAATCGGTCACCGCGGTTTTTGCGCTTTCCAGCAAAGTTTCAAGGTCGGCTTTCTTCTTTTCCGAAGCGCCTAAGGCGGCAGAAGCCTCCTTGCGCGAACCGTAGCGCAATTTTTCGTCCAGCACCCCGATCCGGGCGATGATTTTTTGCAGCGAAGCAAGGTCGGAAGCGCGCTTTTCCGCCAGACGGAAGCGCAGATCTTTCCCCTCCTGCAAGCGTCGTTCGGTCTGCAAAATCTCCTGATCCAGCGCGTTTTTGCGCGCAATGTCTGCCGTAGCAGCCGAAAAGTCGCGTTCCGCCGCGGCGAAATCCGACCGGGTTTTTACGATTTGCACGGAAAGTGCCTCTTTCGCCGCTTTCAGGTCGGTCGCCCCCAAAAGCGCTTTCGAAAGAGCGAGCGCGGCGGCGATTTTCTCCTCGGTTTTTGCGGCGACGGCGCCCGCCGCCTCGCTGGCTTTCCGTGCGGCTTCATCCGCCCTTTCCCACTCCTGCTGCAGGGCTTGCAGCGCCGCTTTGTCGGGTGCGGAAAGCGGCTTTTTGGCGATACGTGGGTGTGTTTTAGAGCCACAGACCGGGCAAGGAAGCCCTTCCGTCAACCCCTCTGCAAGGATCCCCGCCTGCGCGTCAAGATAGGCTTTCCGCCCCGCGTCAAGCGCCTCTTTTTTCCGTTCGCCGGCAGCGGATCTTTGCAGATATTCCGCCTGTCTTGCGGCAAGCGCGGCTTGCGCATTTTCGATATCTTTCAGCGAAGAAGAAAGCCGGGCGAGGTCTTCCATTCTCTTCCCGATCTCCTTTTTGCGCGCTTCCGCCTCTATAGCGGCGCTCGGCGCGCCCTCTTTTTTCGCTCTCTCCCGCTTGAAAAGGGCAAGGCGTTCTTCCGCCTGCTTTTCCCGCTGCAGGGCGGCGAACCCCTCCTCTTCCCCGGTTTTCAGACTTTCCGAAAGGTCGGCTTTTTCCACCCGCAGGCGGTCGCGCTCGTCGTACTCCGATAGAGCCGCTTTCATCGCCGCGACTTCGTCACTAAGAGTCCGGATCTCCGGTTCCCGCAGCCGCGCTTCGGTCAGCGCCGCCTGCAGAAATGACAGCCGGGCGGACCATTCTTTCAGTCCCTCTTCGGCACTTTTTTGCGCCGCTTTCAGTTTTTCCCGCTCCTCCGCGCGCGCTAAAAGCGCCGCAATTTTCGTCAGCGCGGCGTCGACTTCTCTTTCCTGCAGCAGAAGATTTTCCGCCGCGATCCGGTCTTCCGCGATCAGTTCGGAAAGAAGGACAGGCGCTTCTTCGGGCGCGATCCGCCCTTCTTTCAGGCTGAGAATCTCCTGAAAAAGCGGACTTTCTTCCCGCACGGAGATAGCGTCGATTTCCCGGCGGACGGCTCTTGCACTCTCGTCCAGTTCCCGCCCCAAACTTAGGCAGGCGTCTTTCAGCGCTTCCTGCAGACGGCTGAACCGCTGCGTGCGGAAAATTTTCTGGAAAATCTTTTTCCGCTCCTCGGTGGAAGCGAACAGCAACTTGCGAAATTCCCCCTGTGCGATCATCGCAATGCGGGAAAACTGCTCCCGATCCACGCCTAAAATTTCCACGATCGCGCGGTCGACGTCTTTTATTTTCGTGATCACTCTGCCGTCGGGCAGCGTAAGCTCGGCGTCGGCTTTTTCCGCCGTCATCCCCTCGCCCCGCGTTTTCGGGCGTTCGTATTCGGGATTTCGGCGAACGGTATACCTTTTCCCCGCATAATCGAAAACCAGTTCCGCTTCGGTGGGTGTTTCCGGCGCCGCGTATTTGGAACGTAGCATACCCGGTTCCCGCCCGTCGCCGCTCGGCTGACCGAACAGGGCAAACGCTATGGCGTCGAACAGCGTGGTTTTTCCCGCGCCCGTATCGCCCGTGATGAGATAAACGCCGCTCGTCCCCAGTTGCGTCAGGTCAAGAACGGTCTTTCCGGCGTAAGGACCGAAGGCGGACAAGGTCAGGCGAACCGGTCTCATACTTCTTCCTCCCAGATTTTTGCAATCGTGCGCTTTAAAAACGCGCGTTCTTCCTCGGTCATAGGACTGCCGTTCTGTTTTTCGTACAGTTCCGCAAACAGTTCTTCCGGCGTTTTGGTTTCCGCGGCTTCCGCTTTGCCGACGACGTTTTTCGCGCGGGTGCGCGCGTTGTCGTACGAAAGGGTCATCAGGCGGGGGTATACCGTCCTGAGTTTTGCCATGGCGTCCGGAACGTCGCGCTCGTCGGTCAGCGTGATATGCAGATAATCGTCCGGATAGGTCGTGTGTTCGTAAAAGGAGCGCCGGACGACCTCGTCGTACGCGCCTTTGATTTCCTTCAGGTCGTGCAGCGGGACAAGAGGCGCCGTGCGTACGGAAAGGGCGCCTTTTTCTTTCAACTCGAAAACCGTGACCGATTTTTGGTCTTTCGCTTCCGAAAAGGAATATTTCAAAGGCGTACCGGCGTAACGAATGCGTTCCGTCCCCACGTTCTGCGGCGAATGAATATGCCCGAGCGCGACGTAGTCGAACCCCTCGAACGCAGAAGCGTCCACGTTGTCCAATCCCCCGACCGAAACCTCTTCGGAATCCGAACGAGAAGCGCCGGTAACGAACTGGTGCGCAATAAGAACGTTGCGCTTTTCGGGGTCGATTTTCATTTCGCGCACGGCAAGGCGCACCGCGTCGGTGTACGTTTCGACGGGTTCTCCCGGGAAAAATCGGCGGACGTGCGCGGGTTTTATAAAGGGAAGCATGTAAATATCCACTTCTCCGAACGCGTCTTTCAGGGTGACGGGCGTAATTTTCCCGCTATATACCGACGAAAGATGTACGCCGCTGGCGTCGATCAGGCGGTTCGCAAACGCCAATCGTTCGGAAGAATCGTGATTGCCGCTGATGACAAAGGTCTGCAATTTCCGTTCCGCCAACCCCACCAGAAAATCGTCGAACAGTTGCACCGCTTCCGTAGACGGCACCGTTTTATCGTAAATGTCCCCGGCAAGCAGAACCGCGTCCGGGCGTTCGCCGTCGATGGCGTTTAAAATCTGCGCCAGAATATACTGCTGGTCTTCGATCATGGGGAATTCGTTGACGCGCTTCCCCAGATGCAGGTCGGATAAGTGAATGAATTTCATCGTTTTTCCTTTAATTTTTTGTCTTGGCGGCGGGGAAGGCGCGCGGGCGCTACGTCGGGCAGCTTGTTTTTGCGCCTTTCCGGGACGGGTTGTGCCCGCGCCGCCGACACTTACAGACTGTTTATTTTTGGACTGTCAAACCTCTGCCGCCTTGGCGGAGCGGCTTGTTTTTGCGCCTTTCCGGAACGGATTGTTCCCGCGCCGTCAGATTTCCACGCCTTCCCGGAACGGGTTGTTCCCGTGCCGCCGACACTTGCAGACTGTTTATTTTTGAACTGTCAAACCTCTGCTGCCTTGGCGGAGCGGCTTATTTTTGCGCCTTTCCGGAACGGGTTGTTCCCGCGCCGTCAGATTTCCACGCCTTCCCGGAAAGCGTTGTTCCCGCGCCGCCAGATTTCCACGCCTTCCCGGAAAGCGTTGTTCCCGCGCCGCGTAATTTTACGGCGAGGCGCTAATTTTTATCTCTTTTATTCCCGCCGTTTTTCAAATCTTTTTTATTCCCGCGCCGCCGCAAAATCGAAAGTTTCCACTTCCTTTCGCGTGGGAATGGACTGCTGTGCCCCGCGCCTGGTGCAGGCGATGGTTGCAGCACGGCAGCCGAACGCGCACGCTTCTTCCAGCGCCATCCCCTCGGAAAGACCTACCGCAAGCCCGCCGCAAAGGGTGTCCCCCGCGGAGGTGGTATCCACAACGCGCACTTTTTCGCAAGGGTAATGCACGGCTTTTTTCGGCGTCGCGATCTCGTACCCGTCGCCGCCCAGCGTTGTCACGATTTTTCGGATTCCCTGCGCGAAAAGGTTCTCCTTGCCGCCGAACAGCGCCAGTTCGGTTTCGTTCGGCGTGATGAGATCGACGTAAGAAAAATAGGCGGCGATCGAAGTGTCGGCGGGGGCAGGATTCAAAACGGTGAGCATTCCCTTTTCTTTCGCCAGTCGCAAGCCGTAACCGATGACGTCAATGGGGTTTTCCAGCTGAGTGAGATAGACGTCGCCCGCCTTCGCGTCCCGCAAAAATTCGTCCAGCATATCGGCGGAAAGGCAGGCGTTCGCCCCCTTGTCGAGAATGATGCGGTTGTTGCCGCCGGTGACGATGATCATGGCGATTCCGCTGGAAACGCCCTCCTTTTTTCGGATATGGGAAACGTCCACGCCGGCGCTTTGCAGTCCCGAAAGTTGCCGGCTGCCGAAGTCGTCATTCCCCACCGCGCCGCACATCTTCACGCTGCCGCCCAGTTTCGCCGCCGCAACCGCCTGATTTGCGCCTTTGCCGCCGCAGTTGGTGAAAAAACCGCTCCCGGTCAAGGTTTCGCCCTCCTTCGGGATATAGGGACTTTCCACCACCAGATCCATATTTAAACTCCCCGCAATATAAATCATATCGTTACCTCGCTTTTTATTGCATTCGTGATTTTGCAGAATTCGTTCTGGAAGGTCTGCTTTTCGTAAGCGCAACGGAAGACGCCGGAATTTTGCTTGCAGGAACTTCCGCCTTCGCCGTATTTCAGTCTTCGCTATTTTTCAGTCTTCGCCCTATTTCAGCCGGGAAACGCACGCCGATTTTGCGGAACGCGGCGGCGCTGAATTTTGCACTTGCTTCCAAATTTGCTTCCCCCAGTTTTTATTTTATCACATTTCCGGCGAGAATAAAAGCGTTTTTCGACTTTTGCATTCGCGCCGTAAAGATCCGGCGCGAATGCAGTCGGCGCCCGCCGCAGGGACTTAGCGGCGGGCGCCCGGTAAAACTGTCGGTTCGATTTCACTCCTTTGCGCCGCAATCCTGTCGTGACAAAGGGAAAGCGCGCCGGATTGCGGAGTGTAAGTTGCCCTTTATAAAATGGTTTTTCCCCGAAACAATTGTGTTTATCGGCGTTTCGTGCTATAATGGCAGGGCAAAAATATAGGGATTCCATCCGCCATCCCTAACTATTTTTGCGGTGATAAACCGATTTATGCGGCGTTAAACGCCGCTCGTAGT
>CAKQSI010000027.1 GCA_934272745.1 uncultured Clostridia bacterium
GAAGGCGGCAGAACGGTTGGTTCCGGCGTCGCCCGGAAAATCATTAAATAAGTTATCTTACGGTAATTTATCGTAAACAAGGCTCTTCCCGCAAGGGAAGGGCCTTGTTATATATCAAAAAGGGAAAATCCGGGCGAAAACGCGCAGAATTTGCCCTCGTTTCGCTATTCGTGAAGGCGGCAGAACGGTTGGTTCCGGCGCCGCCCGGAAAATCATCAAATAATTGATCTAACGGTAATTTATCGTAAACAAGGCTCTTCCCGTAAGGGAAGGGCCTTATTATATACCCAAAAGGGAAAATCCGGGCGAAAAGGCGCTACATATACACCCGTTTCGCTATTCGTGAAGGCGGCAGAACGGTTGGTTCCGGCGTCGCCCGGAAAATCATTAAATAAGTTATCTTACGGTAATTTATCGTAAAACAAGGCTCTTCCCGCAAGGGAAGGGCCCGGTTTTTGTATAAAGAAAACCACCGGCTAAGCCGGTGGATAACTTTTTGTCGATTGTTGCCGATCATCGATCGGTAAAGAACCGAAGCGCTTGCGACAGAGGGGGAAAATGAAATGCCCCGGTAAAGGTAAAAAGCGGTCGATCAGACGTCGCGTTTACGGAAAAGGATACCGGAAAGCACGGCGAATACTACAACGTACGCGAGTGCGAGGAGACAACTGAACAGCACGGTTTTACTCGTTATGGTGCCGGCTACGGTCAATTCGTCAATGGCGTTGGAAAGCGTATATCTCGTAATGCTCCACTTTTTATTGATTTTGACCACAAAGGAATCGCCGAATGCGGCAAGTAATTGAACTACGGACGGGATCAACAGAACGGAGGCAATGGAACCGCCGGTTTTTTTGAACAGCGTCGCGAACGAAAAGAAAACTGCTCCGTATGCAAGGAATACTGCCAGTTGCGCCAGAAGCGTAACCGCCAGCCGCGCGGGCGCCGTTCCTTTTTTAAAGAAAATCAACCCGCAGATAAAGTTCGTACCGCACGTTGCGACAAAAAACAAGGTGACGCACAGTTCGACGATCAAAAATTTTACGGCAAAAACCGCAGAGCGGCGATATCCTCTTCCGTACACAACTTTAATGGTGCCGCAATTAAAGTCTTCCAGCATAAACAAAGCGATGAAAATGCCGAAGCAAAGAGAGGTACTGCTGTACGACGCAGAATCGCGCAACATCGAAAATGCCGTAACGACTTCATCCCACGGTTCCGGACCCGTTGATTGCGTATACAGGAAAAACGCCTGAATTATGATCGGCACTAAAGAAATAAAGAGCAGAATATAGAAACTTTTCGACTGAAACAGTTTCCGGAATTCAAAAGCAAATAAATTTTTCATATGCGTCACTCCATCTTCTCGATAAAATACGCTTCTGCGTCGCTGCGTACGGAGGTCAGTTCGGTGACTTCGATCCCTCTTAAAACCAGGAGCGCGTTGATTTTACTGGCATACTTTGTGGCGTTTTTCACAAACACGTCCTCTTTTCCCACAATGATGTCCTCTTTCGGCAACCTGCCGTATAATTGCGCCGCCGCTTTGTCCGGTGTGGGCGTGCCGATTTTCAGCCCGTCCGCCGCGCGGGAGGAAAACTCTTTTTCGGTAATTTCTTCTACCAATATACCGTCTTTGATAATGCCGTATCTGGTGACGATTTTTGCAAGTTCGTCGATCAGGTGACTGGAAATGAGAAAGGTCACGCCGCGTTCCTTGTTCAGTCGCAGAATAACGTCGCGCACAGACTTGATTCCTTCCGGATCCAGCCCGTTGATCGGCTCGTCCAGGATCATAAAATCCGGATTTCCCAAAAGGGCGATGGCAATACCGAGGCGTTGGCGCATCCCCAGCGAAAATTTCCCCGCCTTTTTATTCCCGGTATGGTCCAGCTCGACAAGGCGCAGAATTTCGCGGATCTCCTCTTCCGTGCCGCCGGAAAGCAGGGCAAAGCGCCGCAGATTTTCGTAAGCGGAACAGCCCGGATAAAGCCCGGGATTTTCGATCAGGGAGCCGATTTTTTTGCGCGCTTGTTCGGGGTTTTCTCCGCCGAACAGTTCGATCTGTCCTTCGGTCGGCGTAGTCAGCCCCAATACCATTTTCATCAGCGTGGTTTTCCCCGCGCCGTTTTTGCCGATAAATCCGTAAATGTCGCCGCGTTCTACAGTCATACTCACGCGGTTTACCGCAAGTTTTTCCCGATATCGTTTGGTAAGATCGGTCGTTTTTAAGACGGGTTCCATAATTTCTCCTAAGTTTCACTTTTATCCGGCGGGGACAGGACAATCCGTATGCCGTCAGATTTTCCGCACGGGGCGGAAAGGTTTCCGCACGTTTGTGCAGGTTCTTCCATATTATATTAAAACAGGGCGGAATTGTCAACGACTGAGAAGGATTGTTGCCATTCGGGCGCCGAAAATAATTTTTCCCGTCAATTTCCGGAAAACACGGGTGCGCCTCGTAAAAAATTCTTTCAAAATCTTGCAATGAGGCAAGGGAAATGCTATAATATGCGCGACAACTCCGTTTGGAGAAACCGGAGCCATGGGATTTTTCATGCGCTGCGGAAAGGAAGCGTTGCTCGGACAGGATCGGGATAATGCCGGGCAGGATTTCCGGTCGGTGACGAGTTCCGCCGGCAAACCGGGGGATGTTTTCGTCGGATACGGCGGGCGGATTTCCTTTGGGCAGCAGGGCAGACTTTCTATGGAAGTTTCGGGACCGCTTTCCCGCCGGCAAACAGGACGGAATAAAAAACTTCCGCAAGGGTAAAAATTCTCCTTGCGGAGCCGTAAAAAACCAAGGAGGGCAGCCGCCCGACGCGCGTGAGGCAGGAAAAATGAACGATTTTATTACGGATACGAAAAAAGAAAGACCGGTCGAAAAAGGCGATATTTGCTATCACAAACTTTACGGATTCGGCGAAGTGCTGGACGTTTATCGCGATGAAAACAACCGCAACATCGTGCAATGCCGCTTTAATTCGGGCTTTCAGTACTTCAATTATCAGTATTTTACCGAAATCGTGACGCTGTTCCCCAAGGATAAGACCTTTCCTGTCTGTCCGGTCTGCGGGCAGCACCCCACCGAAACGGAAGGCGCGCCTTGCTTAGCCTGCCGGAAAAAGGCGGAGGAAGCCGCTTCTAAAACCAAGAAAAAACCCGCCGGAAAGGTGGAATCGCAGGGGTATTTCGACGAAGAAGAGGAGAATGCGGACGAGGAGTTGAATTCCTTTTATGACGAAAGGGATCTGTTCGGTCTGGAAGAAGACGACGATGACGACGATGACGCGGAAAACGAAGACGAAAAGTTCTTGCGGCACGGGTTTTCGTTCGGGGACTACAACAAATAATTTGCCACGGCGGATTTTGCCGCCGGGCAAAGCAGAATTTTCAATCAATAACGAATTCCGGAGGGGCGTGCTTAAGCGCCCCTCTTAATTTTCGGCTTGAAACGAGAGGTGGAAGCACGGTAATTTTTCGCGGCGCGGCCGGTGCGTATGGTTTTGCTTCCGGACGGAAAACCCGGCGCGGAGGAGAAAAAAATAATTCCGCGCGGAGGGGGAAAAATAATTCCGCGCGGCGGCCGGCGGAAACAACCACGCGCGGGGCGAACGGGCAAAAGTCTGGATCTCTATACGGTCGATTTTTGTAAAAACGTGGCGGATTTCTGCCCTTGCGCCGGAATAGATTTGTCGAAAATCCGGCTATAATTTTGCAAAGATTATGCGTTTTATATACAACGCGTCGGGGAAGCGCGGTCGAAAAACCCCGTATTTTGTGGGCGGAAAAGCAAAGAAAATACGGAAAAAGTATTGCTTATGCGGAAAAATGAAAAATTATTTACCAACTTCGACAAAATTGCAAAAGAAAAAACAAATTTAACCCTATTTTTTCCAAAAATATGCTTGCACATTAAGAATAATTATGATATAATATTTTTACAAAATGAGAAGGAGAAGAAGTAAAAAATGAGAAAGGTAATCGTTGTGGAGGATGACGAAAAACAAAACGCCGATCTTTCGGAGTTTTTAGGCGGCACCGCGGATTATACCGTCGTCGGACGGGCGAATTCCGGACCGGACGCCGCCAGACTGATCGAAGAATTACGTCCCGACGCCGTGGTTCTGGACCTGATATTGCCGGGGTTTGACGGCTTTGCCGTCATGGACTACGTTTTCGGTAAAAACGTAAAAACGCGTTTCATCGTTGTGTCTGCTTTCGGTGCGGAAAGCATTATTGCCACGGCGATCCGCCACGGCGCGGAATATTTTTTGGTGAAACCTTTCGACCCGGCGCTGCTTCTTGCGCGGCTGAACGATATGTTTCCTAAAGAATCCGAAAAAGAGGAGATCGCCGCTGCAGACGTCGCTTCTTCTCCGGCTTATTCAGCACGGCAGCAACAGGCGCGCCAACTGGACGAAAAAATCAGCAATATTTTTATCACGGTGGGCATTCCGCCGCATATCAAAGGCTACGGATATCTCCGCGAAGGCGTGAAGATCGCCATTCAGACGCCCGCCGTCATCAATCATATCACCAAAAAACTGTACCCCATGATCGGCGAGAAGTACGACACTTCCGCCAGCAAGGTAGAACGCGCAATCCGGCACGCCATCGAAGTGGCCTGGAACCGCGGCAGGATCGAAACCATCAATTCGCTGTTCGGCGTTCGTGCCTACGTCGGCAACGAAAAGCCCACGAACGGAGAATTTATCGCCCTCGTTGCGGACAAAATGCTGCTGGAAGGCGCGTGAACGGACCCCTCGGATAAAACGCTTTGAACCGGAAAGAGAAACCTCTTTCGGGAAAGCCGGGTTACGGGGACTCGGGGAAGGGAAGCGTTGCTTGCAAAAAAATAGGCTGAACGTTTTATCATTGATAGTCCGGGCATTTTTGATCGTTGAAAGTCCGGATATCTTTGATCATTGATAGTTCGGGTATTTTTGATTGTAAAATTCTGATCGTAAAAAGGGCGCCCGCCGCGGAAATTTTCCGCGGCGGGCGCCTGTATGCAGGGAGGATAATGAAAACCAAGCGGCGCCTTGCGGGAGGGTAAAACCAAGCGGCGCCTTGCGGGAGGGTAAAACCAAACGGCGCCTTGCGTGCGGGGTGATTGTTTCGGTGGCGCTTTTGCGGGAATCGCTTTTGCAGTGCGCTTATTACGAGGGATTGCGTGGGACTGTTTTGGCAGGCGTTTTTCACGGGGACTGTTTTCAAGACGCTTTATGCGAATTTCTCTCTGCGCTGCGGCGTTTTTGTGACGGTATTTTTTTGCGAAAGCCCTTCGGAAGACAAACGGTCTCTGGAAAATTCCCCGGTGTCGGAAAAAGAGCGGTCGGCATATTCTTTAAGAGAATGCAACGCACGCGCGTTCGGCGCTTTTAGAATAGGGCGAAAGACGGCAGCGGGGTTTTCTTTTAAAAAAGCAATTTTCGACAAAAAAATAGAAAAAACCGTCAAAAAACTTATAAAAGTAGTTTACAAAACGAAGAATACCTAATATAATGTTTTCAGCAAAAATTCATGGGGGATTGCCATGTCAGATTATATTAAGTGTCCGCGCTGCGACTTGAATTATATCCGGAGAGAACAGGAGTATTGCGACGTCTGCAAAGCGGAAATGAAAGGAAAAAAATTGCTGTTTGCCAACGACGAAGAAGATGAGGGCGATGCCGAAGCCACAGAACTTTGCCCCATCTGCAAGCAGAATTATATTCGTCCGGACGAGGAAATCTGCAAGGCTTGCCGCGAGGAAGCGGAAGCCGCCAGAGAGGACGACCTCGATATGGACAAAGACGAGGAGTGGCGCGCCTATCTCGAAGACGAAAAGGAAGACCCCATCGGCGACGTTTCGTTTGCGGGACTGGAAGACGAAGAGGACGATTCGCTGGATTCCGATTCCTATACGGGAGAAAAGACGGATACTTCCGCTTCTTCCGAGCCGGACGATTTTGAAATTCTTCCCATCGACGAAAAGGATTTCGAGGACGACGAAGAAGACGAGGAAGAGGAAGAAGACGAGGACGAAGACCTGTAATTCGTCCGGGGCGTCCACGGCGGGCGAAGCCGGCATTTTTGTCGGAAAATCCGGCGGGATTTGAATAAACGCGCCGGAAAGCGGGAAAGATTTTACCGCTATGATAAAACCCGGCGGAAGTTTGGGCGGCGTGAAAGCCGCAATCGAAAAGTTTTACGAAAAAGAAGTGCTGGTCAAGGTCAATCTCGGCAGGGGCAAGATCGTGGAGTACGAGGGGCGGCTTTCGGGCGTGTATCCCGCGCTGTTTACGGTAAGACCCAAGGGCGGGTACCTCGGCAAAACCACCTATGCCTATGCCGAAGTGCTGTGCGGAACGGTGTCCGTTTCGCCGCTTTCCTGAGGGAAGAAACGCCTTGCGCCTTTGCGCGTGCGAACCTTATCGCCCGGGAAGACGGACGGAAGTCTTTGACGTGCGGGCGCGAACCTTGCAATGTGCGTGCGGGGTTGCAATGCGGGCGCGAATCTTTGCAATTTGCGGGTGTCGTTTCGTTCGGACGCGTGCGAACGTGCAAAACTGTAAAGTTGAGCGGGATTCCCGTTGCTTTTAGCGGGCAGGCGTTGTTTTTAAGGGATTGAACGAATTTTCTGTGGCGTAGCGAAAACATCGCTATGCCATAACTTTATACGGGGTTTTGCGGGGATTGCGGAAATTGAATACGCTTCTCCGGAGAGGCGGTTGTATTTTCCTTATTGCCGGGCGGCGCTCGTACGTTTCTTTACAGGCGGGCAGCGGAACCCCGCACGGTTTTCCATATAAATCGATCATATTTCCCGTTGCGGTCATATTTTTCCTCCGGTTTCGATATAGTATATTGAAAATCGAAATCAACGGAGAGGAAATCGCTATGGAACCCGGATACGAAACTTTGACCCTGAAAAGTCCCGACGGCACGGTGAGCGTGCAGACGGGCGTGGAGTGTAAATTACCCGCACCGGCGGAAGAGATCGCGCGCGTGCTTTCTTTGTCCGCGCGTGCCGTGCCGATGACGGCCGAAGCGTCCGAAAAAGAAGCGAAAATTTCCGGGCGCGTGCTGTTTTTCGTCCTGTACACCGATCGGGAAGGTAACTTGAAAAAATGCGAGTGCGGCGTGGAATGCGGCTGCGGTGTGAAGGACGACCGCATCACCCCTCAATCCGACCTGTATTTAAGCGTTCGCGCCGAAAACGCACATTTCCGCACGCAAGGCGGGACGGTCTATCTTACGGCGGTGATGACGGCGGAAGTGCGCCTTTCCACCCCCAAAACGGTGCAGGCGATCTCTTCGCTTTCCGGCGCGGTGGAAAAGGCCGAGGAAGTGCAGTACGTCGTGGCTTCCGAAGGCATGCGCAGCAGCGCGACGGTCGGGGATTCGTGGGAGGAAAACCTCTGTCTTGCCGACGTGCTTTGCTATGACGTCGGCGTGGAAAAGAACGCCGTTTCCGCAGGCGTCGGGAGCGTTGCCGTGGAAGGCACGATTTGCGTTGCCATGCTGGTGAAGGCTTCCGGCGGCGGTATTTCGACTGCCGTCCATACCTTCCCGTTTGCGGTCGCGCTGGAAGACAACGACTGTATGCCCGGATTTACGGCGGATATTTCGGTCGCGGTCGGCACGGTGCATTTCGACGTGCTTGCCGATCCGGACAAAAACACCAGTAAAATCGACCTGTCGGCGGAACTTCTTCTGACAGGAGCATTGTATAAAGAAGCGGAAGTCACGCTGCTTGCGGATGCGTTCTCCGAAACCGATCTGCTTGCAATCACGCGCGAGAACTGCCGGTTTGAAAGGGCACCGGAAGTCAGGACCGAAGTCCTGCGTTTAAGCGCCAAAGCACCCCTTTCCCAAGCAGTGGCGGCGGACGCGAAGGTGCTTGCCGCCCTGCCCGTGGGCACTTATCCCGCCGGCACTACGGCGGAAAACGGGCGGATTACGACGGAAAGCGTTTTGACCTGCGCCGTGTATTACGCGGAGGAAGGCACGGTCAAGGCACTGACCTGCGACCTGCCGTTTACGGCGGAAACGACCGCGGAAACCGAAGCGCTCGCCTCTGCAGAAACCGATTTCTATATCGAGCGTTTCTCGGCAGATTTCGCGGGGGAAACCGAACTTGCGGTTTCGGCGACCGCCAAAGCGAATTTCACGCTGCGCTATCAGGGCGAAATTTCCGTCTTGACAAACGCGGAGGAGTGCGGCGAGCGGAAAACGCGCCCGGGCGCCATCGCGATCACGTTCCCCAAGGCGGGGGACGATCTCTGGACGCTGTCCTCATCGCTCGGGGTGAAGCCGGAAAAGGTCATGGAATGCAATCCCGATCTGCGCTTCCCGCTGACGGGGGAAGAACGCGTGCTGCTGTATACGAAAAAAGTCACCGATTATACCGAATAAAAGAGTTGCCGGGCAAAAGTTTGCGCCGGCGGTCGGAGCACGGAATTTGCGCGGCGGTTGCGGAAATGAAACGAAAATCGCGTGACGTATGCCGAAAATCGGAACAAAGGGAGAAAACGGGCGCCCTTTCTGCAGAGAAACAAGGCGCCTTTGAGGAACGAAAGAATATGGAAGCGATTGTCAAAAGTTATGCGAAAATCAATCTGACGCTGGACGTCAAAGGAAAGGACGGGGGATATCATCTCTTGTCCTCTCTTGCCGTGAGTGCGGCGCCGTCCGATCTGGTGCGGGTAAGGCTTCGCACGGACGGAAAAATTACGCTGTCTTGTCCGGAGGTGGACGTTCCGCCCGAAAAAAACAACGCGTACCGCGCGGCGGAACTGTTTTTTGGGGAGTTGCGGGCGCAGTTTCCGGAAAAATTTTTCGGCTGCGATATTGCGGTGGAGAAGCGTATTCCGCTGATGGGCGGGCTTGGCGGTTCGTCCGCAGACGAATGCGGCGTGATCGCCGCGCTTAAATTGCTTACCGGTTTTATGCCGCAGGGGATAGAACGAAAGATGACTTCGGACGGGGCGTTTATGTCCGTCGGCGGCGCCGGAATTATGGAAGGGCGCGGGGAAAGGGTTCGATTTTTGCCGTACGTCCCCTTAAATCTGGTACTTTTGCCGGGAAATAGCGGGGTTTCCGCCGCGGAGTGTTTTGCCCTTTCGGACGCACTGCAGCCGCAGCCGCCCGCAACGGAAGGAGCGGAAAAAGCCTATCTTGCGGGCGACGTTGTTTCGCTTGGCAAAGCGTTGAAAAACGACCTGACCCCTGCCGCGGTGCAGTTGTTACCGGAAATTTCGGCGCGGTTATCCGCGCTTCGGGAAACGGGCGCCCGGGGCGTTTCCATGACCGGCAGCGGCAGTGCGGTGTTCGGCTTGTACGAAAACGAAGATGCGGCTTTGATCGCGCAAAAAATGCTGCAAGTCCGCTATCCGCGTGCAGCAGCGGTAAAAACCGTGCCGTGCGGAACCAGCGCGGAAGTGACAGACTGACAAAGAAAAGCGGACAAAAAACGCCCGGAAACCTTCGTTTCCGGGCGCAACTTTTTTAAGATGAAATTCCGTTTCGTCAAGTCAAAATATTGATGAAGCCGTAAACCGTCATGATAAGACCGAAAACGACCATATAGCCTTTGATTTTAAACTGCGGTCCGATCATATAAAAACCGATCAGAAAGAGAACCAGCGCAAGCACCATGATCATGGCGCTGATGATCTTTTTAGTAGTTAAAACTTTAAAAAACTTATCAAAAAAATTATCCATAAAACCTCCGTAAGGTCAGCCCTTATCCGTTACGTTGCTTACATTATAGCATATGCCGGAAAGAAAGGCAATCTTTTTCCGGAAATTTTTCATTATTTTCGGGATTTTCGGGAAAATATTTCTTCCGCGGCGGAAATTTCTGCGGGGGAAAACAGTGTCCAGGGGTAGACTTGGGGCGGAAAACAGCAATACGTATGGCAATTTTCGTGCAAGGCGAAGGGGGATTTCCCGTCGGAACCGGTCAGCTGTCGTTCGTCGGGAGCGGAAAACTTTTTGTCGGTTGCGACAACCTGCCCGGCGGCTGCGGATATTTGTGCGTTGCTTGCGCCAACCCGTCCCTTGCCCGCGCTCCCTTGCCCGCTTTCTGCGGAAACTTTCGCGCGGGGAGTCGCATTTTCAGTTAAGTCCGCGTTTACGGCAAGCAAACAGGAAAACAGCGCGATATTTTTTGCCGAGTTGTCGCTTCCGCCGTACTTGCCGTCGCCGACGATCGGGTGCCTGCGGGAGGCGAACTGTACGCGGATCTGATGGCTTCTGCCCGTTTCGAGGGCGATTAAAACGAGGGAATATGCGTCGCCGCCCGGGGCGGAAACCGAGGCAAGGGTTTTAAAATGCAGCGCCGCTTCCCGCACGCCTCTTCTTTGGGATTTTGCGATGAACGTTTTGTTGGTTTTGGGGTCTTTGTACAAGAAATCGCGATACGTTCCGCACTTTTCGGTACGCCCCTTGACCACCGCAAGGTAAAATTTCCGCATCGCGGAGGGCAAAGAAAGCCGTGCCGCAGCCCCTTTGTCGGTCGCAAAAATCATTACGCCGCCCACGGCGCGATCTAACCGGTGCACGGGAAAGAGCGGCTGCTTGTTGCCGGATTCTTTTTCCAGAAACTCCTGCAGGGCGTCGAAAAAACTTTCTTTGCTGCCGCCGCCCGGTTCCGAAAGCAGTCCCGCCGGTTTTTCGGCTACCGCGTAGCCGTTCCCTACGAAAAGAAGGTGCATAGTTCTCCCTTAAAGCAGCCCGCGGGCGGTCAAAAACCGTTCGATCCGCGAAAGCGCTTTTTTGACGTGTTCCAGACTATAACAATAGGACGCGCGCGCGAACCCCTCGCCGGAAGCGCCGAACGCCGTCCCGGGGACGAGCGCCACGCGTTCGGACTTTAGCAGTTCTTCGCAAAAGGCTTCGGAAGTCAGCCCCGTGCGCGAAATTTCGGGGAAGGCGTAAAACGCGCCGCGCGGATTGCGACAGCGTAGTCCCAAGTCGTTGAACCCGCGCACCATAAAGCGCCGCCGCATGTCGTATTCTTCCAGCATGGCGGCAACGTCGTCGTCACACTCGGTCATGGCGGCGATGGCGGCGTATTGCGATACCGTCGGCGCGCACATGATGGCGTATTGATGAATTTTCGTCGCCGCTTTCAAAACGGGTTCGGGACCCGCGGCGTATCCAAGCCGCCAGCCGGTCATGGAAAAGGTTTTGGAAAACCCGCTGACCACCACCGTGCGTTCGCGCATGGCGGGGAGGGAAGCGATGGAAACGTGCTTGCCGCCAAAAGTCAGTTCGGCGTAAATTTCATCCGAAAGTACGAAAACGTTCGTCCCGCGCAGCACTTCGGCAATTTCTTCGAGGGAGGCTTTGTCCATTACCGCGCCCGTGGGGTTGCAGGGATAGGGCAGAACCAGCAGTTTGGTTTTGGGGGTCAGCGCCGCTTTCAGGTCTTTTGCCGTCAGGCGGAATTCGTCTTCCGCTTTGGTTTCGATGACGACCGGCACGCCGCCCGAAAGCCGGGTAAGCGGTTCGTAGCAGACGTAGGAGGGCTGGGGAATGATGACTTCGTCCCCCGGGGAAAGAACCGCGCGGAACACGAGGTCGATGGCTTCGCTCCCGCCGACGGTCAGAAGAATTTCGCTTTCCGGCTTGTAGGAGAGGTCGAATTTCCGCTCCAGATACTTCGCGACGGTTTCCCGCAGGGGTTTTAAGCCGCGGTTTGCCGTGTACTTGGTCTTGCCGTTTTCCAGCGCGTTCATGGCGGCGGCGCGCACCTTCCACGGGGTGGCGAAATCCGGTTCCCCCACGCCTAAGGACACGACGTCCGTCATGGTTTCGGCGATGTCGAAAAATCTGCGGATACCGGAAGGTTTCATCGCCAGAACTTCCGGGTTCAGACACTTGTCGTAGTCCATAGGCTACACCAGCATCTCGCGATCGTCTTTGTCGCCGTCTACTAAGATGACGTCCGATTCCTTATACCGGCGCAGCACGAAATGCGTCGCCGTGGAAAGGACGGAATCGATGGTGGAAAGTTGCTTTGCTACGAACATTGCCACTTCCTGAAAGGTTTTGCCGCGGACGATGACCGAAAGATCGTAGCCGCCGCTCATCAGATAGACCGATTCCACCTCGGGAAACAGCATGACTTTTTTCGCCACTTCTTCAAAGCCAAGACCGGCTTTGGGGCTGACGCGCAGTTCGATGAGGGCGGAAACGGCAGAACGGTCCACCTTTTCCCAGTCTACGATGGCTTTGTAGGCGCGGATCACGCCCGAAGTTTCCATTTCGTCCATTTCGCGCGCGACGGAAGCGCGGTCTTCCCCCAGCAGAGTGGAAAGTTCCTCCAAAGTGTAGCGCGCGTTTTTTTCCAACAGTTTCAACAGTTTGTGATTCATATTCTCTCCTGAAGGGCTGCCTGTTGCAGCCCGTATAAAACTTATTTTACGTACTGCCAGTGATCGACGTCGAACACGCCGTGCGTGGTGACTTTCAGGGACGGAATGACGGGCAGACTCATAAACGAAAGGGTCATAAACGGATCGACGTCCGCCGAAACGCCCAGACTTCTTGCGGCGGCTTTGGCGTTTTCCAGCAGGTCGTTGGTTTCGGTCAAAGACTTATCGCTCATCAGTCCCGCAACCGGACAGGGCAGGTCGGCAAGCGCTTTGCCGTTTTCCACCACGGTAATGCCGCCGCGTTGTTCGCGGATACGGTTGACCGCAAAAGCAATGTCGTTGTCGTCTGCGCCGATGACGATGATGTTGTGGCTGTCGTGCGCGATGCTGGTTGCGATCGCGCCCTTTTTCAGTCCGAAACCGGTCAGATAGCCCATGCCGATGTGTCCGGTGTTTTTATGCCGTTCCACGACGGCGATTTTTAAGATGTCTTTCGCCGGGTCGGCGCGGTCGGCAAAGCCGCGGTTTTCGGTGACGATCTCGTGCGGGATCAAGCCGATGAGCGGCAGTTTTCCCGAAGAGAAGTTTTTCGCGGAAACGGGCGCAAGGTGGAAGGTGTCCAGCGCTTTCGCCTGCAAGTCCGGTTCGATGACGGACGGGGCTTCCACGACGTCTTTGCCGTCGAACACCAACTTCCCTTTTTTGTATACGCGGAGAATGTTGAGGTTGCGGAAGTCGTCGGTGACGACCAGATCGGCAAGGTAACCGGGCGCGATGGCGCCTTTGTTGTTCATCAGAAAGTAGCGCGCCGCGTTGTGGGAAGCCACTTTGACGGCAACCACCGGATCGACGCCGAAACTGATACATTCTTTAATAATATAGTCGATATGTCCCAGATGCAACAGGTCGCTGGGGTGCTTGTCGTCGGTGGCAAACAGACAGCGGTCGTAATATTGCCGGTTGAGAAGAGGGAGCAACGCGCGCAGGTTTTTGGCGGCGGTTCCTTCGCGGATCATAATAAACTGCCCGAGTTGCAATTTTTCAAGGGCGTTCTGGCAATTGTCGCATTCGTGGTCGGAATAAACGCCCGCGGCGACGTAGGCGCAGAGGTCTTTTCCCGAAAGTCCGGGCGCGTGTCCGTCGATCTTTTTATGGTGCGCCTGACTGCCAAGAATTTTCGCGATGACGTCGGGAACGCCGTTGATCACGCCCACGTAATTCATCATTTCCGCAAGACCTAAAACGCGCGGGTGGTCGTACAATTCGTCAATGGCAAGATAATCGAGGTCGGCGCCGCTTTCGTCCATTTCCGAACAGGGCACGCAGCTCGGCAGCATAAACCGCACGTCGATGGGTAGGTTTTCGGTGGCTTCCAGCATATAGCGAATGCCGTCCACGCCCATGACGTTGGCAATTTCGTGCGGGTCGGTCACGACGGTGGTGGTGCCGTGCCGGACGACCGCTTTGGCAAATTCCGCAGGGGAAACCAGACTGCTTTCCAGATGAATATGTGCGTCGATAAAGCCGGGCAGAACGATTTTTCCCTGTGCGTCGAACTCTGTCTTGCCCGAATATTCGCCCATGCCGGCGATCAGTCCGTCCGATATCGCAATGTCGCCGAACTGAAAGTTGTTGGAAAACACGTTGAGATAGTTGGCGTTTTTAATGACGAGATCGGCAGGCTCCTGCCCCCGCGCAACGCGGATCAGCTTGCGCTTTTTTTCCATTTTGCGCGCGACTTTGCTTGCCGTGGGTTCGCTGTTTGCCATAGGTTTCTCCTCCGTAATCTTTTTCTGACGATTATAGCATATCGGGGCGCCGCGCGCAAGAGTTTTTTTGCGGAGAAATTAAGTTTTTTTTGCGGGCGGTATCGAATTGTTTTATACTACCCGTCGCCGGAATTTGCGCCGCGGGAAGAACGGAGGCTTGCTTCTCTTAGAAATTTTTGGGCGGAAAACGTTCGTTTTTTCGCGTACGGGGCGGCAATTTTCGTTCATTATATAACAAAGATTCTATAGTATAGCGAACAACTGTTATTTATATTCGCAGAACCGGTAGGTTACAATAATACCATAATGCAACGACAGGCGGTGTTATTATGTTGGATTTATCATCGGAAGAAGCGGTGTATCAGCGCATCGACCAACTGCGGGAGGAACGCGGCTGGACGATTTACGAACTTGCAAAACGTGCGGGAACGCAATCGAATACCATTTACCATTGGCGGGACAGGAAGTCCGCGCCTTCGCTTGCCATGCTGCAGGCGATCTGCGACGCGTTTGGGATAACGCCCGTAGAATTTTTGCAGGGAAAGGGTACACAGCGTTCGCAGGAAGGGACGTTTGCCGAACTGCTCGGGCGGCTGAACGAGGAACAGCGCGCCGCGCTGAAAGCCCTGCTGCAGACCTTTTTCGATTGATTTTCCGGTGAGGAACGGAACCCTGCCAAAGCGTAAGGGGTAACTCCTGCCGCCTTTCGCACGGGCGGTACGCTTTGCCAAGAATCCCTAAGCAACGAAATTCCCAAAATAATTCCGCGGGCGGCGGAAAAGAGGTGAGATGATACGTTCGGACGGGTTGCCCTTTGTGCCGCGTCCGAACCGAGCGTTCAAAAAAGATAAACGAAACGCCGAAAGCGGCAATCACGCCGCAAATCCCTTTCGGCAAACAAAAAACGTCCGGATCCCGGGACAGTACACACAAAAGAGGAATACATGAACGCCACACATTTCAACTCTCTGTTGCAGAAGTTGCGTTCGGGCGACGTTTCCGCGCTTGAAGCGATTTATGCAGAATACCACGAAAAAATTTACGCAACCGGTCTTGCGATCCTGAAAAATCACGAGGACGCGCAGGACCTGAAAACCAACGTTCTTCTGCGGCTGTATCACCGCAAGGAGACGGAAGAAATCAAAAATCCGCTCGCATTTATGTACGCGATCACCAGAAACGAATGTTACAATATGCTGAAAAAGAAAAACCGGTGCGTCTGTATGGACGTGCAGGAACTGGAAATTGCGGACAATCTGCAGAATCCCCACTTAAGTCTGGCGTTGAAAGAGATGCTTTCCGTGCTGAACGAAAAAGAACGGGAAGTCGTAGTGCTTCACGTTTTATGGGGACTGAAACTGCAGGAAATTGCCACGGGTTGGAACGTGCCGTATATTCGCATCAAGCGGATTTACAAAAGCGCGAAAGAAAAAATCAAGCAATATTCGCGAGAGTAGAGGCAATCGTTATGAGAAATTTTAACAAGAAACTGAAAAAGGAAATGCAGCGGGCTTCCGGCGATTTTGCGGTTTGGAAAGCCGCAAATGCGGACAAGTTGCAGATGTTTACGGACTCCGCCGCGGCGGAAGAAAACGCGGTCTTTGCGGGAAGCGCACCTTCGCGGCAATCGGGCGGCACGATGAAAAAAACGTTGCGGCGCCGGCTGGTTGCGGTCGTCTGCGCCGCCGTGCTGGTAGTAACGGCAACCGTCGTGACCATCGCGCTCGCGCCTTCGTCCCGCCCGTCGCCGTGGTATACCTACAGCGATAAAGAGGTGGTAACCGGAGAATTGACCGAAACGGAGGCCGCTGCTTTTACCAAACTTTATCCCGCAATGTCACTGTTTGTGCCGGATTTTACGACCGTGCAAGCCGTGCGCCTGATAGAGAATAATTCTCTTGTCAGCGCGGAAATTTCCGGTATGCTGGCGGTAGAAGAGGACTACTACGAAATAACGATCGTTGCCATTTACGACAAGCACTATAATTATATCGATCGCGGCAGGTTTTACAATCTGATCGATACGTTAACGGTGCGCGGTGCGCAGATAGCGTACAAGTATGACGGCGTTACCCCGGAAGGATGGTACCAGTATTTTCTGACCGCGACTAAAGACGGTTTTACGACTTACTGGACGATTGCCGGCGCTGAAGAGGGGATCGACAAATTTTTGCAAGCAGGATTTTAAGTAAAGAAAGAGAAAAAAGACGGGCAACTGCCCGTCTTTTTTTATGCGGTTTTTGCGGCTGGAAAAGGGACGGCGCCATGCGGAAAGAAAAAATTTTTGTAAACGCTGAGCCTTTTTGCGTCTCCGGGCAGTCCTGTCAGTAGAGGGGAAAGGCAAACGGACGCTTTCCCGGATCAAATTTCACGAGGGGGATAAAAATGAAAAAACATTTACTGATCGCCGTTCTGGCGGTGATCGCCGCGGTAAGCGCGCCCGTCGCGCCCGCCGCAAAGGGCAAGGCGGAAACGCTGTACTGCGACGACGGATTTAACGGTTCGACCTTTTTGTATAACGATGAGGTGACCGTTGATTACGCTTATAAAACCAACGAAGAATACGTGATCACCGGGGCGGTGCCGAGATATTCAGATCAGACGGAGTTGAAAAACACCTGCGCTCCGTTGAGCGGGACGATCGCCATGGGGTATTTTGACCTGACGTACGACGAAGTCATCCCTTCGTTTACGGCAGGAGTCGTTAAGAACGGTAAAATATTTTATAAGGCACAAACCGAAAGCGTAAATCAAGTGTTCAACTATTTATACACCGCTATGGGGACGAACACGAACGGAAACGGTACTACGGCAGAGGGATATCGCAAAGGAATGCAACAGTACCTGAATTCCGTCGGGCGGAAGATCGCGTTTACTTCCTGCTTCAATAGCGGCAGCGTCAATTCGGCGCAGGTTAAACAGGCGATTTCGGACAAAAAAATCGGCGTGATGTTCACGAGTAAATATAACTTTGTGGCTATCAAAACCGATTACGGCGTTTCTTCTACCAGAGATCAGTTCCAGATGAACTATTACGGCGGGACGCACGTGCTGACGACGTACGGCTATCGCCAGATCAGATATTTCGACAAAAACGACAATCTTTTGCTGCAGTATACCTTTCTTGCGGCGTCGACGGGATATGCCGACAGCCCGCTTGCCTATATTCTGCTGGACAGTCACACCAACGTGGTAGAAGGTTATATCATGACGGTTTCTTAAGTTGTGATTTATTTAATTAAAATTTTTACGGAGGGGAAAGCGAATGGGTATTATCAAATTCAAAAACGAGGCGGAAGAAACGCCGGTTAAGGCAGAAACCTTAGCCGAAGCCGCCGGGGAGCCGCTTGAGGAAGGCGTGCAGAATCCTCCGCCGGAAGAGACGGCAGAAGAACCGGCGGCAGCGGAAGTCGTGCCTCCGGCGCGTTTCGGAGACGAATCGGTCGTTTCCGAAGACCGGGACGCGCGCACGGAAAATTCCAGATTCTATTTCTGTAACGACGGCACCGGGAAGCAAATTTTCACCAGTGCGCCGCTGCATTATTTCAACGAAGAAGAAGGAAAACTGCGTTCGATCGACAACACCCTGACGGAAAAAGAAGACGGCTACGAAACGCAATACGGTACCTATAAAGCAGAACTCTCCAAGAAAATCGGCACAGGCCGCACGATGCGGTTTATGAAAGGCGATATCGGCGTCGAATGGAACTATTTGCCTCAAAACCCGCAGACGGTTGCCGAAAACGGGAACCAGGCAGGGGTCGCTCAGGTGCAGAATTACACCGACAGCGTAGTTTCGGGCAGCGGCGTGGTGTATGAAAACGCGGATCCCGGCGTGGATTTGTCCTATCAGATTTACGGCGGCAACGTAAAGGAAAATATTATCGTCAAAGAACCGGGCAAGGACTACCGTTACCGGTTTTCCATGCAGCCCAAAGGCGTAAATTTGCGCCTTTCGGAAGACAGAAGCAGTATCGAATTATACAGCACGCAGCAACTTGCGGACGGAACCGTGCAGGACAAAACCGAATTTATCATCCCCGGACCGTTTATGACCGACGCGGCGGGGAACCGCAGCGACGAGGTGTATTACGAACTGGATCCCGCTGAAAACGGTTCCTACGTTTTCAGCGTGGTTGCCGACCCTGTCTGGATGAACGACGCGCTGCGCGTCTATCCCGTTACCATCGACCCGCAACTGATAACGGCAGACACGGCTCTGATCACGTACCAGAACTATACCATTCAAAACGCGAGTTACGTCGATTTCAACAATCACGCGAACTGGACGCAGATGGCGTCGGATTCCATTTGCGCGTCCTATCAGTCCGATAAGTTGATGAAATGCCGCATTACCGTCAACCGTTCCAAATTCAACCTGTCCCAGAATCGCATTTGCAAGGCAACGCTGCGGCTGTACGTTAAAAAGGCTGTCGGAGATGGCGCTATAAATATCTGCGGTACCAGATATCTCGACACTTTGCGATCCGAGGACGTGGAGAACGTTGATATCACGAATAATTTTATCAATCAGACCGACTCGTTCCAGATCGAAATTGCTCCCATTTATAAGGACACGAGGGCGACGGACGTCGCTTTCTATGCGACGGGCGTTCACGCGCCGGTGGTGGAAGTCGAATACCTGCTGAACGAAAACGAGCGCCCGACCAGAAAGACTTTTTCGCTTGCGGGCGTGGCGACGGGGGAATTCAACGTATCTTCCGGCGAACTGGTGACTTCGTTTGAAGACGTCGCCGGGGACGCTTTTGCGCTGCCGTACAGTATCCGGCACGTTTATAAAAGAAAAGGCGAGGACGAAAAGTCTTTTTACGGCAAAAATTTCCACCTGAATCTGTGCGAGCGGCTGGTAAAGAACACGGACGCCGCGCTCAGCGCGAACTATCTGTATACGGACGCTTCCGGCGAGAAACACGGCTTCCGCGATCTGTATTACTATTACAAAGTAAACGGCGAAAAGACGACGATTGCCGACAAAAGCAAGATCGAGATTTTGCCGGACGGAACGCTGCGCTATACTGACAACAGCGGCAAGTACGAGGTTAAAAAAGATCAGCGCACCAGCGCCGGGCTGAAGTTGGTTACGGAATACGAAGGGTTTAAAAATTCTGCGATTCTCGAACAGCGCAGCGACGAATGCAAGCAGTTACAGGAACAGACGGAAAGTCTGGAAAACAGCCTGAAAGAGTTTGTAAAGTTCGATAAAAACAGTAAAATCGTCAGCGAAAAACTGGAGAATCGTTTTGTTTCCGGGGAATTGACGAAAGCGGCTTTGGAAACCTTCCTGACCACAAGCGGCATCGTTTTAAGCAAAAGCGAAGTGCCGAATTACCATTCTTTATTGCTACAACAAAAAAGTCTGGAAAATGCGCAGGTTTCCGCGGCGGAACAGAAAAATTCCTTAAAATTGCAGTTGGAAGCGTTGCATCTTCAGGATCGGATGCTGTGGTATCAGTCAAGGAGTCTGGATCGGCAATACGCTACAGATACAAATCAGTTAATATCTATTACAGTTCAAAAAGAAAAACTTGATAAAACCGATCAGCAACAAAATGTTTTGGACGGTCAAACAAACTATATCAAGGAATATCAAATAGACGCCGTAGACCAAAAAAATATTTTAAATGCCAAGCAAAACCCAAACAAGGACGGAGTGGAAAGCGGCATCAATTCGGCGGAATATCAGCACGATAATCTGATGGCGCAAAAGGCAAGTCTGAATACGCAACTGAGCAATTTTGCCCAAACGGAAAAAGAAACCGACGAACAGTTGAAACTGGTCAAAGACCAGATCAAAGAGATCGAATCCACCCAACAAAAATACAAAGACCAGATCCGCAAGTTGTACAAGGAATACTACAACACCGTGCTACAACTGAAAAGTCTGGATCGGCAACTTCCGCGCAGTTATCTTTCGGACGGAGATATCGTCAAAGGGTTCAACAAAGACGGCTATCTCGTCGCGATTTCCGACGCGTATAACAACCTGCTTACCGTGGAATACGACGACGAGCACCGCGTCGTAAAGGTTTCGGAAGACGAGCAGAATTTCAACCTGTTCCGCTATAATCTGGACGGAAACCTCGCTTCGGTCACGGACACGATGGGGAGAACGGTCAGATACACCTACGACAAAGGGAAAATGTTCCTGACCAAGGTGACCTATTGGGACGGCAGAACGCTGGAAATCGAGTACGCGCGGACGACCTCCGTTTCCGATATCGCGAGCATAAAATCGTCCGACAAACTTAAGACGGTGCTGACGTACAACGGCGGACTTTCGACGATCACGCAGTATTCTTTGGCTGCGAACGGCATATATAAGAACAACCAGACCACGACGGAAGCGCCGACCCAACTTTCCAAGACTACCGTTACTTACGACAACACGACTTCCAATTTCAACGGACTGGTGAAAATCGCGACGGACGACAGCGCGGAATATTACACTTTCCTGCAAAAAGGCGTCAATTCGATGTACGTGCTGGAAGAAGGCGGCGTCGTTTCCAAAGCGGAAAAATACACTTACACGCCGTACGTTTCGGAATCCGTGACTTACGCCGACGAAAGTACGCTGAACGTTTCCGCGTATGCGGCGTTCACCTTTACGAACGGGGAACGCAGATATACCAAACTGAACGAATTCAACCAGCCGTCTACGGTGCAGGTTTCCAACAGAAAACTTTCCGCAACCGCAACGTTCAGTTCGGACGCGGCGTATACGTACGACGACGACCAGAAGTTGGAACGTGTCGAAACTTCGACGTATACCACGATCGGCGCCGCGACGAAAACCAGAATCTGGGTGACCCGGAACGCGTACAACGCGCAAGGTTCCGTCGTCCGGACGGAAACCTTCGTCAAGGGCGAGGAAGAAACGCGCGGGATCGACGTGGAAGAAACCGAGTACAACGACAAAGGCAAGGCGGTTCGGACGGCGAAATACAATTCGCTGGACAGCGCGACGAAATTCGTGCAGGAAAGCGTGTACGACGACAAGGGCATGCTGGTCGCGGAAAAGGACGCCACGGGCGAACAGGAAACGCGGTACGAGTACGAACCCGGCTCTGCAACGGTCAGGACGGAGAAATATCCGGGCGGCGGCAGGATTTCCTACGGCAGGGCTTCCGACGGCTCTGTGACGGCAATCACGGCTTCTACGGAGGAAGGAGAGGGCAACGGCACCCAAACGCTCCGCACCTGCGGGCTTGTGACCGAGGTTCGCTCCGGGAAAACGGTCGTAAACTACGAATACGACCAGAAACGCCGGCTGAAAAAGGTCAAACTGGGCGGCGCCGACTATCTGACCTACAATTACGAAGAAAATCTGACGGTCGGCGGCGTTAAATGCGACCGCGTTTCGGTGACCAACGCCAAAGGCGAAAAGTTCTATACCACGACCGACAAACGCGGCAACGTCGTCCGCTTCGGCAACGACTCTTCTTTGGAGTACGGTCTGCAGATGACCTACGAAAAGAATCGCCTGACCGAGATCGTGGACGTGCCGGGCAAACTGCGCGAAAGCCGCACCTACGACGCGCTCGGCAACCTGACCGCGCGCACGGGCAAGACCTATTCCGGGGTGATCGACTCGCGGGAAGCCTTTACCTACAACGACCACGGCGAACTCGCCACCAGGCAGATTTCGGAAGCGGTGAGCCACAACTACGCCTACAACTACGCGGATACCGCCGGTCGGGAACTGCAGAAGATTACCTTCAATCGTAGCGGCGAAAACTTTGATTTCCTGCCGAAATACGACGTCAACGGTCGTGTGACCGACCGTCTGGTGGCAGGTTCGAGTGGCACGCTTTCCGGCACCTACGTGTACTACCGCAAGTGCGGCGACCACGCGACGAACCAGATCTCTTCGCTTCGCTACGGCGACCGCAAAAGCGGAACCTACACCGTCGAACACGGCTTGAAATACGCCTACGACCCTGCGGGAAATATTGCCCGGGTGTACGAAGACGGGCTGCTTTCCGTCCGCTATACTTACGACCGTCTGAACCGACTGGTGCGGGAAGACAACCGAAAAATGGGCAAAACCACGGTGTTCGCTTACGATACCGCGGGCAATATCTTAAGCCGCAGCGAGGCGAATTATACCGTCCGTCCTACCGAGGAGATCGCGTTTACTTCGGTCAAACGCTACGCTTACGAGGACGCGGGCGACAGATTGCTTTCCTTCGACGGCGAAAAAATGGTGTACGACGCCGTCGGCAACCCCACCACCTACCGCGGCAAGTCGCTGACCTTCGGCAAGGGGCGGCAACTGAACAGTTACGATTGTATCCGGTTCACCTACGACCTGCGCGGCAGGCGGCAGTGCAAAGGGGATACCGCGTATTACTACGACGGCGACGGAAAGTTACTCCGGGAGGGTAACTATCTGGAGTTTATTTACGACGATACGGGTATTGCGGGCATTCATTATTGCTACCGGACGTACTTCTTCCGCAAAAATGCGCAGGGAGACGTTATCGCACTGGTTGACAACTCTGGGCAAACCGTGGTACAATATGTATACGACGCGTGGGGCAACCACCTCGTGTTAAAGCCGGACGGCAGCGAAAATACCCGGTCGGACTTTATCGGAAACATCAACCCGATTCGCTACCGGGGGTATTATTACGACAAAGAAACGGGCTTGTATTACCTGAAATCCCGGTATTACGACCCGGAAACCGGCAGATTTATCAATATCGACGACACGGATTATCTTGACCCGGATACCATCGGCGGTATTAACCTCTACGCCTATTGCAACAACAACCCGGTGATGAACGTCGATCCCGACGGGACGAAGTGGAGTGATTTTTGGAATAACGTAAAAAAATGGGGAAAAGTTATTGGAGTGACGGCTCTTGCCGTGACGGCAATCGCTGTCGGAGTTTTTGTTCCTGTTGGGGCAATACTGGGCGCGGCTTTTATAGGTGCTGGAATAGGTGCTATAGGGGCTGAAATTGGAAGTATTGTTGCTCAAGGCGGCTTTGCAAGTGCTGACCCCAACAAGGTTTTTAAATCTGGATTGATAGGAGGAGCGATTGGTTTTATTTCTGGTCTAGCTTCTGGTACGTTTAGTGTTGTGGGGCAGATTTGGGGACAACAAATGGGACTTTCGTTGAGTGCAATGAACCTCATATCCAATGGGGCGGCGATTAGTCAGGTCTATTCTGCTCCTTTCTTGTATAGTCTTGGCGGAACAATAGGAGGGGTAATTGGCGGAATTTTGGGTGGCATACAAGGAAATTATATCGCAAATGATTTGTTTGGTATCAAGTTGGATTTCGATGAAATGATGGATGAAGGCATTAAGGGCGAAATTCCGGGTTGGATAATCAACATATTCCGTTGGTTGTCTAAACAATAACTTTGTTTGGTGAATCATGAAACTGAATGACGTAAAAGCGACACTAAAGCACGGGGTCAACATCAGTACGCGTCGTATGGTTTTCCTTGAGGTAATGTGGATAGAATTTTTCTGTGTGTCTATTTTGACTGAGATCCTTGGTTTTATTGATGCGGATTGGCATGATCCTGAAGGGGAAACTCAGAAATTGTTTATCCTTAGTTTAATTATGTTTTTTGTCTTTAACATTTCCATCACGGTACTTATGTGTATCGTGCTACGGCAAAGAAAGGAAATTCGGTTATGGCTGAAAGACGCAGTAGTTGTAGAGGGGACGGCGGTTGCTACTAATTTTCCGCAGGTCGGTTGCTTGTACCAAATTTGTGTCAGGTTTCTTTATGACGGGCAACAAAAGCAATTTATCAGTCGCCCACGCGGAATGTTTGAAAAGGTGCCTAAAGTGTTTAAAGCGTATATGGGACACGAAATTCAAATGTTATATTCGCCCACCTATAACGAAGTTATGCTTTTAGAAAAACCGCAAAAACGCAAGAAGAAAAACGTATAAAAATTTACCCTCGCGCGGAAAGTTTTTCCGCGCGAGGGTAAAAACCTAAGAATAAGTGCTGGTAAGGAAGTTGTAAGTTTATGGACTCGGTAAAGAGAGAGGAGATGATTAAAAAGGCGCAAAAATATAAAAAAATTTATTTTTGCGTTCTTGGATTGAGTTTCTTACTTCTTATCGCTTGTGCCATACTGGCAATTTGTCGAATGTCGGTATATGCATTTATGTCATTTGTCTTTTCGCTTGTATCATTTGCTTACTCGGCGGGCCCTTTGGCAAAATGCACTTGCTGGTACCCTATGAATTCCATTCAACCAAATATTTTTTCTCTCGCGAAAAGGGAGTGGAAGAAAAATGGTTCCCTACTTACGGTTTTTTATGAGGGGAATGGTATATGGAGTATTTGTCTTTCCGATCAAAAGACGGAACTGTTTGATCTGACAGGCTATCTTTTTCCTAAAAGTTATATCTGTAGTTACTTTTTGCTTAATTTACATTATCCCGAGATAAATAGGAGAAAACCTAAGTTTCATCGATGGTTCCGTCCTATGAAATTAAGCAATAAAAATTTGCCGGAAAGGTTGGGTATACGTTTTATATTTAAAAACAGGGAAAAAGTAATTTGGATTGTTAAAAAAAGAAAGACAAAGATCAATGTGATATGTGATATTATCATGAAATCTCCATATTTTAACTATTTTTTGCGAGCATTTTATCGTTTTCCCATCTCTTATTTTTATATAGACGAAGAAATTTATGAGATAGACAAAAGGAAATATGGACGTGGTATGGAAGGAGTCAATAAGAGTACGTTAAGAAACGAAAATAACAACACAAAAGATAAAAAGTGACTTCTTTTATACGTGGTGTCCTGTGGGGGAATGCTCCCCCGCAGGACAACCTACCCTCGTTACACCGTTCGTCCCACCGAGGAGATCGCGTTTACTTCGGTCAAACGCTACGCTTACGAGGACGCGGGCGACAGGTTGCTTTCCTTCGACGGCGAAAAAATGGTGTACGACGCCGTCGGCAACCCCACGACTTACCGCGGCAAGTCGCTGACCTTCGGCAAAGGGCGGCAATTAAATAGTTACGACTGTATCCGGTTCACCTACGACCTGCGCGGCAGGCGGCAGTGCAAAGGGGATACCGCGTATTACTACGACGGCGACGGAAAGTTACTCCGGGAGGGTAACTATCTGGAGTTTATCTACGACGATACGGGTATAGCGGGTATTCATTATTGCTATCGGACGTATTTTTTCCGCAAAAATGCGCAGGGAGACGTTATCGCACTGGTTGACAATTCCGGGCAAACCGTGGTACAATACGTATACGACGCCTGGGGTAACCACCTCGTGTTAAAGCCGGACGGCAGTGAAAATACCCGGTCGGACTTTATCGGAAACATCAATCCGATTCGCTACCGGGGGTATTATTACGACAAAGAAACGGGCTTGTACTATCTCAAGTCCCGGTATTACGACCCCGAAACCGGCAGATTTATCAATATCGACGATACGGATTATTTAGACCCGGATACCATCGGCGGTATCAACCTCTACGCTTACTGCAACAACAACCCGGTCATGAACGTCGACCCCGACGGGACGATGCCGAAATGGCTGAAATGGACGCTGATAGGGGTTGCGGTAGTTTCTGCGGCTGTTGTCGCTGCGGTAACTATGGGACCAGGGGTTTTGTTAGATGGGGCTGTAGGGGCAATTGTCGGCATTGGTCTGGAGTTTTTCGGTGATCTTTTGGATGACGGAAAAATTAACCGAGGATGGGGTGCTTACATTGGCGCTGGATTAGGTGGATTTGTTGCCGGACTCGGGCAAGGATTTTTGTCTACTGTATTCTTCAGTGGTGTTGGTGATGTTGTTGATGGAGTTGTATCAGGGACTATTACGAGTTTTAATGCAGGCATTAGCGCTTTTGGGAGATCAGTCGGAGAGGCTGCTCTTGGATATGTTGCAATAAAAGGAGCAACAAGAGCAATAGCAAGTGTTAAATACAGCAAGGTTGTAGGAAAAGCCAGTGAAAACATTGTGATAAATAAACGTTTGGCGAATGCCGGCTTTAAAAACCTAAAAATTGGGAAATTAGGGGAAAGCGGTGTGATTTCCGGGATAGCAGCCACATATAAAACAATCGAAAAAATCTTAGGATATCTCATAAGTGCTGGTAAGGAAGTTGTAAGTTTATGGACTCGGTAAAGAGAGGAGAGATGATTAAAAAGACGCAAAAATATAAAAAAATTTATTTTTGTGTTCTTGGATGTAATCCTTTACTTCTCGCTACCGGTATCGCATTGGCACTTTGTCGAATGTCGGTATATGCCGTAATATCAATTAGTTTTTCTTTAGGGGCGTTAGCATTTGCATTTATTCCTTTCGCTAAATATACTTGCTGGTATCCCATCAATTCCATGCAGCCAAATATTTTTTCTCTCGCGAAAATGGAGTGGAAGAAAAATGGCTCTCTACTTACGGTTTTTTATGAGGGGGATGGTATATGGAGCATTTGTCTTTCCGGTCAAAAGGAGGAATTATTTGATCTGACAGGCTATCTTTTTCCTAAAAGTTATATCTGTTGTTACTTTTTGCGCAATTTACATTATCCGGAGATAAATAGAAGGAAAATTAAGTTCTATCGATGGTTCCGTCCTATGAAATTAAGCAATAAAAATTTGCCGGAAAGGTTGGGTATACGTTTTATATT
>CAKQSI010000028.1 GCA_934272745.1 uncultured Clostridia bacterium
GTGAGGGTTGCTGTACTTGATGTACTGCGCCCGAACGGTCGCGGAAAATGGCGAAAAAGACGCCTTTTCGGTAATTATTGACGGCGAATGGAATCCCTAAGGAGAAGCGCCGAACTTCGGCAAAAAAATATGACAAACGTCGTTGCCGCATTGATTTTTGAAAAAGGAAAATTTCTGATCTGCCGGCGACCGCAAAACAAAGCGCGCGGGCTGCTTTGGGAATTTGTCGGCGGCAAAGTAGAACCCGGCGAAACCGAGCGGGAAGCCCTTGTTCGGGAATGCAAAGAGGAACTGGGCGTCACCCTTTCCGCCGATGAGAAATTTATGGAAACGGTACACGTTTACCCGGATATTACCGTCCGTCTTTCGGTGTATTTTGCACGAATTTTGCAAGGCGTTCCGCAAAAACTGGAACATGAGGCGCTGCAATGGATCACGCCGGAAGAGATTACGGGCTACGAATTCTGCCCCGCAGACCAGCCGATTTTAGAGGAGATCGCGCGCCGGTTCGGCAAAAAATACGACGATTGAAGGCGCGCTTTTCGGCAGGATTAAAACGCAAATCCGGCAAAGATAAAAAGAGTACGTCCGGCAAGGAGAAAAGCGTAACCCCACAAGAGTAGAATGCATAAACCCGGCAAAATATAAGAAAATTTGCAAGCAATCACAAGGCGCCCGCCGCGGAGTTTCCGCGGCGGGCGCCTTATTTTTTATGCAATTCACGATTTAAAGCGAGAAGCGCAAAACGATAGTTTTGCGAAAAACCCGCAAGGGTTTCAAATATTTTGAAAACACAAAATATTTGCTTCTCGCAATTTTTAGCGCTGCTACGCTTTATTAAAACGGCGCGGGCAATCACCGATCGCCCGCACAAAATCGTTTTTATGTAAAAACTGAAAACCCCTTTACCAAAGGCGCTTATACAGTTCTTCCACCTCGGCTTCGGTCGCTTTTCTGGGGTTGGTGGCGGTGCAGGCGTCGGCAAGGGCTTTTTTCACCATGGTGGGGATCGCCTTGCGGTATTCCTCTTCCGAAATGTCCAGCATATCTCTCAAATGCAGAGGAATGTTCATTTCCTTGAGCATAAATTCCACCCAAAGGACGAGCGAATTGACGGTGTTGACCTCGTTAAATGACTGCACGCCCAAAGTGCGCGCGACCGTGCAATACTTGCGGACAGACGGCAGATATTCCGCCTTGCTTTTACTGTAACGGTCGATATCCGCGTTGAAACTGATGACGTGCGGCAGCAAAATGGCGTTGGCTCTGCCGTGCGGAATGTGGAAGGTCGCCCCCAGTTGGTGCGCCATGCCGTGGTTCAGACCCAGACTTGCCGAGTTGAACGCTAAACCTGCCAGACAGGAAGCGACGTGCATCTTTCTCCGCGCGTGGGTATCGTTGCTGTCATGATAGGAGCGCAGCAAGAACATTCCGACGATTTCGATGGCTTTTTCGGAAAGGGCTGCGGAAAATTCGTTATTTTTAGTGCTGACGTACGATTCCAGCGCGTGGGTAAAGACATCCATTCCCGTGTCGGCGGTGACCGAAGCGGGTACGCTTTTGACCAGAACTTCGTCCAAAATGGCTTCTTCCGGGGTGAGTTCGGGAGAAACCAAGGGGTATTTCACCTGTTTTACCGGGTCGGAAATAACGGCGAAAGAGGTCACTTCGCTGCCCGTGCCGCTGGTTGTGGGAATGGCGATCAGTTTGGGATAGTAACCGGACTTGATCTTCCCCGCAAATTCGCGGATTGCTTTTGCGCTGTCCATTGCCGAACCGCCGCCGATGGCAATCACCACCTCGGGCGATTTTTCCAGCAGCGCTTTGACGCCGGAAACGATTTTATCTACGGGAGGATCGGGCACCACGTCCGAAAACACGCTGAAGTCAACGCTGTTTTGTTTGAGTCTTGCCGTGATCAGGTCAATCAGTCCGCTTTTGACGACGAACGGATCGGTCACGATCATTGCCGAACGCTCGGTAAGGTTGGCAAGGCGCGAAAGGGCGTCTTCCCCGAAAAATATTTTTGTCCTGATTTCAAATTCTTTCATACGATTTGTCCTTTTTATTAGTGGTCGAATTTAGGGTTATCGGCTTTGCTATCTATTTTCCTCTACCGGATTTTACAGCAGCCAGAACGGCATATCCTGCTTTTCGGTCTGTTCGATTACGCGGAATTTTTCCTCGTGAATATCGTCAATTTTTGGGGTCGCAGCCGCTGCGGTGTCCGTTTTCGGCTCGGTTTTTACACGATCGCAGGTCGCGCAGTCGATGACGGCTGCCTTTGCCGCGACGCTTTCCGGCACGGTATTGATCGCTGCCGCCAGTTTTTCCGCTTCCTTTTTCGTCATGGTCAGAACCAGAGCAAAGGCTTCGGCTTCGCCGCGCGCTTTCAGTGCCGCAAGCAGGGCGGACCCTCGCAGCAGGCGCAGCGTTTGTTTATCGTTCCAGAGAAGGAGCGGTTCCAGCGCGCCGTATTTTTCAAGCAGGGCGCCGTCCAATTCGCGTTCGTCTTTTAAAAAGGCGGCGGGAGCCGACTTGATCGCTCCCAAAGGAACTTTGACGAAATTGCTCGCGGGGAGCGCTACTTTTGCCGTTTCCGCGGCGGCACCCGCACGATGTAAACTATTTTTTCCTACCGACATCTTTTCACGATCTCCTTGCTCAATTCGGCGTATTCCGCGGCGCTTCTCGCATTCGGTTTATAAGCGCCCACGGGTTTGCACGCGTCTTCCGCCCATTCGATGTTGGAATCCAGCCGGATATAGGACTCGAACACTTTACATTCGGGCTGTTCGGTCAGCGCCTGCATGGTCTGTTTGAAGTAATTTTTCCGCGTGTCGACCTTGGTCACCACGACGCCTAAAAGTTGCAGCTCGGGCGAAACCTGATTCGCCTGTTTGACGAAGTCCAACATGTTGGCTAAGCCGAACAAACCCCAGGGGCTGGCTTCCACCGGGATAATGAGGTAATCGGACGCGACGAGGAGGTTCATCACCCACCCGCCGACCGTCGGCGGCGCGTCCAGCAAAATATAATCGTATTTGCCGCTCCGTTTTACGGAAGCCAGCATATTTTTCATCACCAGTTCGCGCTGCCAGCGGGAGAACAGTTCAAATTCCACCCCGGAAAGCAGCGTGGAAGCGGGTACTACGTCCACCCCTTCGTACTCGGTACGGCGGATGCAGTCTTTGATCTCCACTCCGTTTTTCAGCGCCGTGTACAGGTTTTTCTCCCCTTTCGCCATCTCGATGACTTTTTCTTCGGGGAAGTAGCACAGCGTTAAATTCAACTGCATGTCGCAATCGACGAGAAGCACGCGCTTTTTCATTTGTGCCAGCGCGTAGCCCACGTTCGCGACGGTGGTAGACTTGCCGCTGCCGCCCTTGTTGTTGGCAAAACACAGCACTTTTGTCATATTACACCTCCGGATAAAGGCACTCGACGCCCTTTTCTTCAAAAAAGGATTGCCATTCCGCGCGCGGCGGAAGGTCTGTCATCACCAAAGAAATGCGATTCCACCCCACGATATTGGCGAAAGAAACGCGGTCGAACTTGCTGCCGTCCACGGCGAGGCAGACTTTTTTGGAAGCGGAAATCATCGCGCGCTTGATGGAAGCGTCCGCGTCGTTGGTGTCCGTAATGCCGCTCGTTCTGTCCAGTCCTTTGCTGGAGAAAAACATCCAGTCCGCATGGAAATCTTCCGCAAACCGTTCCGCGCGGGAACCGACCAAAGCAAAGGAACCCTCTTTCAGGTTTCCCCCGGTGGAAAGCACCGTCCAGCCCGTGACGTCCGAAAGTTCCACCAAAACTTCGACCGAGTTGGTGACGACGGTCAGTTTTTTCAGGCTTTTCAGCCGTTTTGCAATAAAAAGCGCGGTGGAACTGCCGTCCAGAAAGATGGAGTCCCCTTCCTTTACCAGCGTTTCCGCAAGGGTCGCGATGCGCTGTTTTGCAATGACGTTCTTCTTTTTCCGGACGAAGTACGGCAGTTCGGCAGAACCTTCTTCCTTGATGAAAGCGCCGCCGTACGTCTTGACGACGTAGCCGTCCTGCTCCAGTTTATCGAGATCCCGGCGAATGGTTTCTTCCGAAACCGAAAATTCCGCCGCAAGGTCGGAAACCAACACCCTGCGACTTTCCTGCAGGTGGTTGAGTATGTAGTGTCTGCGTTCGATGGCAAGCATTGCCTTTCCCCCGATGAATGCCGCTTTTTCGCGCGGTTAAAATGTTTTTGAGAAAATAATTTTTTGAAAGCCGTCGCCGCGGCGCTTATGCAAATTTGCCTATAGGAATAGACAATAAACCGTATGCCATAGCATAACGCGTGCAGGCGGGCTATCCTACCCGCAGGCGTGTACAAACGCGCCGGGGCAGCCTTTCCGCGCATACGTTACGTCGGTTTCCCCGAGCAAACAAAACCCAAATATAGACGGCGGTTTTCAAAAAAATCCGCGGGGAAAATCCCGCGCGGACTTTTGTTCTTATAACAAATGTTTGGCGATCCGTGCGTCCGGACGGGCGATCACGCAGCTGTCCAAAAACATGCCGCGCGGAGCAACCGCTTCTTTCGCTCTGTCGATCGCAGCCTGTACGGCGGAAACTTCCCCCGTCAGCATGACGTAGGATTTGCCGCACATACCGCGCGCCAGACGGATTTCCACCAGCGAAACGTCCGCAGTCTTTGCCGCGGTATCCGCCGCGACGATGATCGCCGCCGCGTCGTACGTTTCGATCAGTCCCAGCGAATTGAGGTCGCGCACGTAGGTCGCGCCATAAATTGCGGGAAAAATGGAGGGGTCGGGGTTGCCGAGCACGAAAGTGTCGATCAGTTCTTCCTCGCGCGTGTGCCGTGCGGTTTCCACCGCGGCGGCGACGGCGGAAAGTTCCCCCGTGACGATGACGATGTATTTACCGGGGCAAACGGTTTCCGCTTCTACAACGTCCACGTCCGAAGTTTTAACCATTGCATCCGCGCCGAATACGCCGGCGGAGACGGTTTTATATTCTGCCATTCCGATTGCTTTACTCATAAGTTCAACCTCTCTTGATCTCGACGAAATCTGCGCTTACCCCGGTGACGATACCGGAAATGGAAGCGTGAATGTTAACCGAAAGTCCGTTGCCTGCCGCCGCGATCAGATCCCCGCGGGAAACTTTGTCCCCCACTTTGACTACGGGATTTGCGGGCGCGCCGATGTGCATCCGGGTAGGAATTTTTACTTCTTCGGCGTCGGTCGCGGTGTTGTCCAGCGGCGCTTTAATGTTGTAGCGGGTCAGGTTGAGCCGTGCAAGCAGACGATCGACGGGTGCCTTTCTCAACTGGCGCACTTCGGGACGAACGGGAGCGGCTTCCACCTTCGGCGGTTTGATACCCGCCTGACGAAGCCCCGCTTTATACGCCGCCATCAGACTTCTGGGCGAAAGCCCCTGGAAGCAGGAGTACATTTCGCAAAGTCCGCAGGACGAACAGAAGAACGTATTTAAGAAAATGTTGGGATCCTGCACGTCTTTGCAGGTCGCCGCGCGCATGAAAAGGTGCGGCTGAATGGGATGCCCGAGCGCGTGACGCGGGCAGAGATCGGTACACATCTGGCACTGGCAGCAGCTGGCTGCCGCGCGCTTTAAACTGATGGCGGGATCCTGTTTCTTTCTGGTCACGACCAGATGATCTTCAGGCAGAACGATGATGGCGTTGGTGGTTTTGGTAATGAGCGTTTTATACGACCCAAGACCGCCCATCATGACGCCGCCCATGACGAAGGCGGGATTTTTTACGGTGACGCCGCCGGCGTATTCCAGCGCTTTTTCGACCGTGGTGCCGAGCGGCAGACGAACGGTGACCGGGGTCTTGACTTCCCCCGTGATGGTGACCAGTTTGTCCACGACCGGGCTGCCCTGCATGGCTTTCAAGAGGTTGTAGCAGGTTTCGACGTTGAAGACCGCCACGCCCTGCTCGATGGGAAGTCCGCCCGGGCGAACGACGCGCCCCGTCGCTTCGTAAATCAGGACGACTTCGTCCCCCGCGGGATAGATTTTATCCAGCAGTTTTACGCGCATGCCGGGGAATTTGCCGATCTCTTCCTGCAGCGACTGAATGGTATGTACGTAAGAATTTTTGATGCCGATGATAAGATCGGTAGCGCCGACCGCTTTGCCGATTTCGGCGAACGCGTACAGAATATCGTAGGTATTCTGCCCCAAAAGTTGCTGGTGCAACTTTAACAGCGGTTCGCACTCCGCGCAGTTCATAATGATGGTATCCGCGCGCTGATCGAGTTTGGCATACGTCGGGAAACCGGCGCCGCCGCAGCCGACGATTCCGTTGGTTTTCAGAATCTCCGCTAATTTCGCTAATTCCATAGCTCCTCCCTGCCCTTAAACTACGGGTCCGTTATTCCAGATTGCTTCCGTCGTCGATGATACCGACGATCGCCGCGTCGACGGGCGCGGTAGCATCGCCCACGCCGTAGCGTGCGCTGCTGCCGGTAACGACCAGAACGTATTCCCCGATCCCTGCGCCGATGTTGTCCACCGCAACGATGCGGTTTTCCACTTTCAGGCTGGGAATGGGTTCCACGATCATGAATTTACTGCCGACCAGATTTTCATTTTTGCGGGTGGAAACGACGCTTCCCACCACTTTTCCGATGATCATGACGACCTCACTGATATTTGCGGCAGAAGCCGCAGAGGCAAAGCCTTTACAAAAGTCGGCTGTATGCCGCATTTTATAAAACCCTGCCGTTATTTTCGGTTTCGATTAGTCCTTTAAGATGTACGCCGTCGTCCCGCAGGCGATACGGGCGGCGTTGGCTTCGTCCGTGTCGATGTGCATTTCGAGCGTGAAAGAGGGATCGACGCGAATGACTACGTTATTATAGATCGTAGCCCGTTCGTTATCGACGCGGACGGAAACAACCTCTTTATCGGTCACGCCCGCTTCCTGCGCGTCCTTGGGGCTCATATGAATGTGGCGCATTGCCACGATGCAGCCTTCGTTTAAGTAAACGCACCCTTTCGGTCCCACTAAGGCGATCGGTGCGGAACCTTTCAGATCTCCCGAAAGGCGGACGGGCGCTTTTACGCCCAGTTTTACCGCGTCGGTGGCGGAAATTTCCACTTGCGACTTGGAACGGACGGGACCTAAGACCCGCACGTTTTCGATGGCGCGGAGCTTTAACCCCACGATGGTCACCTGTTCGTTGCACGCGAACTGACCGCCCATCAGATCTTTCTTTTTCGTAAGTTCGTAGCCCTTGCCGAACAGCGTTTCCACGTCTTCCTGCGTCAGATGAACGTGACGCGCCGACACGCCGATGGGAACGGCGTAGCCGCCCGTCTTACGATCTTTATCGATCTCGTCCAGAACGAGCCGCGTAATTTGTTCGATGGTTTTTTCGTCCATGATTCTGCTCCTCGGCAAGTAAAAACGCTTGCAATGGGTGTTTTGGGGTAAACCACGACAAGGGAATAATCCTTGCAATGGCTGTTTTTCGGTAAACCACGGCAAGTGAAAAACGCTTGCGATGGGTGTTTTTTGGCAAACCACGGCAAGTGAAAAATGCTTGCGATGGGTGTTTTTTGGCAAACCACCCCACGGGGGCGGAAAAATCCGCTCCCGTGCAGGCAGAAAATACCGTTTTTTAAGTACGCGCCCGCGTATTTCCGGCAAATTGCCGCATATGTACGGACGCAAATTCCGGCGCGAAATTCAGGTTTCTCCTTTCTTCTGCAGAAAACCCGCCTTCGGCTCATTGCCAAAGCCGACCAGCCTCAGGGTATTACCCGGAAAAATATCCGGATATCGCTTTCCCCTGCTTTTTTCGCGCTTACGCCGCGGAAACCGCCCTTATTTCAAAACGGGCAGAATCTTTTCCACGTCGGTATGGGGGCGCGGAATGACGTGAGTAGCAACCAGTTCGCCCAGTTTTGCCGCGTTTGCGGAACCTGCTTCGACAGCCGCTTTTACAGCGCCGACGTCGCCGCGAACCATAACGCTGACCAGTCCGCTACCGATCTTTTCGGTACCGATCAGGGTAACGTTTGCCGCTTTCAACATGGAATCCGCCGCTTCGATAGCCGCGACCAGACCTCTGGTTTCGATCATGCCCAATGCTTCTTGTGCCATTTTTTTATTCCTCCAAAAAAATTTCGTTATCTTTTTCCCGGGCGCTTCCCCCGAGGCGTTTTACTGAAATTGTTTTTCGGGGCAAGCCCGAAGTGTTGCCTCAGGTGTCGCACTCCGATTCGCTTTTAATGCGGGAGGCTTCCGCCTGCTTTCTCTCTTCCACGCGTTTTAACATACGCGCGGCGCTGAGTTTTGCGATTTTTACGATCTCCGGATGGGGATTTGCAATCACCGCTTTTGCCACCGGCTTTTTGATACAGCCTGCCGCCGCCGCTTCTACGGACTGCGCGACTGCCGAAACCTCTCCTTCTACGATGAGAGTGACCAGTCTGCCGCCCATTTTCCGCTCCCACGTCACCAGATGGACGTCTGCGGTCTTGCACATGATATCCAACGCGTCGATGCCTGCCGAAACGCCGGACACTTCGATAAAGCCGTATGCCATAATATGTATGCTTCCTTAAAACCGGTAAATTTTTGTCAAGGTCTGCCGCGGAAACCCGCGCACAATATCCCTTGCTTCCGCGGACGAGCCGCGTTACTAACCCTGCGGTTAAGCCGCACCGCTTTCATAAGCGGCGACCGCGCCGCGCTACTGAATTCCGCAGCCAAGCCTCGGAATTTTGTCTTTTGCTTGTTTTACGGCTGTCGCCGTAATTTTTCCGCCCGGCGCCGTTTAATCGAGCCGCCTCCGTCGCATAACGCTTACGCACGAACGCGCGCTTACGCTACGCCGAAACGTTGACGCCGCACGGGAAATCCGTCCTTACGCGAGGTGAGGAAGAATTTTTTCCACGTCGGTATGGGGACGCGGAATGACGTGAACGGCAACCAGTTCGCCCAGTTTGGACGCAGCCTGCGCGCCGACTTCGGTAGCGGACTTCACTGCGCCGACGTCGCCGCGGATCATAACGCTCACCAAACCGCTGCCGATTTTTTCGGTACCGATCAGGGTTACCTGCGCCGCTTTGACCATTGCGTCCGCCGCTTCGATTGCAGCGACCAGACCTCTCGTTTCGATCATTCCCAATGCTTCTTGTGCCATATTCGTTATCCTCCGATTTATTCTTGAATTAAATTTTCGTCAGCGATCAGTTTTTATCCATGCCGCTGATTTTGAACATTTTTTCCGTATCTTCC
This sequence comes from uncultured Clostridia bacterium, assembly GCA_934272745.1. GTDB lineage: Bacteria > Bacillota > Clostridia > Christensenellales > Borkfalkiaceae > SIG402. The sequence goes on from CAKQSI010000028.1 coordinate 9,272, forward strand.
GCGGGGTGCGGAATGATATGGTGCGTAACCACGCCCGAAACCCGGTTCGCCGCTTCGATTCCCGCGGCGACGGCTTCCTCTACTGCCGAAACCGAACCGCGGAACTTGAGTACCACGATCAGCGGAACGGGCAATTTGTCGGCGTTAGCGGGCTTGTTTTTGTCGAACACTTCCAGCGTGACGTCGGCGGCTTTACAGCCGGCGTCCCCCGCGACGAAGGCGGCAGTCAAGCCGAACACTTCCAGAATTCCTACCGCATCTCCGATCATAAAGCGTATCCTCAGCGATTGACGATAGCGATCTTAAGACCCTGCATGCTGAGATTGGTTTTCAGCGCTTCGTTGATTTCTTCCAGCGGGAAGCGGTGCGTGATCAGGTCCGCCATGGGAAGTCCGATGGCTTTCGCTCTCTTTAAAAAGTCGAACGTCGTCGCGTAATCGCGCAGCGTGTAGACCCACGAACCCACAATGGTGATTTCTTTCGAGCAGATGTCGAAGTGGGGGTTGATGGTTGCGTCGCCGCCGTTGATGAAAAAGCCCAGTTCGCAAAGTCCGCCGCCGTTGCGGATGAACTTATAGATATTTGCGTGAGCAATCGGGCTGCCCGTGCACTGGAACGCGAAGTCGGCAAAATGTCCGTCGAACGCGTCTTTCACGGCGCCGGTAAGCGCTTCGATGCCCTTGTGATCTTTGAAGTTTACCGTTTTGCCTGCGCCCATGCGTTTTGCAAACGCCAGACGTTTTTCGTCGCCGTCCACGGCAACGATGTTTTCCACGCCCATGGTGCGGAGAACCGCGATACAGATCAGACCGATCGGTCCGCAGCCCTGTACGACCACGCGGCTGTTGAAACGCAGGATTCCTACCGATTTGGCGCGTTCCACCGCGTGTACGAGGACGGCGCACGGTTCGATAAGGATACGGCTGTCCAGATCCAGATCGGAAACGTTGAAGATCGTGCTTCCTTTACGGATAAAGATATAGTCGGAGAACCAGCCGTTGAGGTGAACGTCGTCGTCGGGCAGCAGACCGTATACGTCCGCGCCGCCGACGTTTTGTTTGTTGAGGTCGAACATCGTGATGTCCGGATTGTCTTTGAAGATCATGCAGGTAACGACTTTGTCGCCCACTTTCAGGGCTTTGCCTGCGCTGTCCACTTTGACGTTTTTCCCCATCTTGACGATTTCGCCCGTGCCTTCGTGTCCGAGAGCGACGGGAATGAGGTTAAAGGGATCGCGCTTGAATTCGTGTGCGTCGGTGCCGCAAACGCCGCAACCTTCCACTTTTACCAGAATGTCGTCGTCCCCTACTTCGGGAATGGGGAATTCTTTGACGTCGAAATGTTCTTTTTCGGTCAGCATGGCAACGTGCGCGGTTTTGGGGATCGCGCCGCCGGCTGCCTTGGGTGCGGAAGCGGCGCTTGCGTTGCCGCCCGCCATGTTTTCAAGAACTTTCTTTACGATTTCTTCAATATTCAGATCCATAAACGAACTCCTTGATTGTCAGCGAATACACAGGCTGTCGCCCATGACGCATCTTCTTGTTTTTGTAAAGGTTTTGGCAGAAGTCAGACCCTCGCCCGTTCTCGACGCGATGGTGAAAGTACAGATGCTTTCGCCGCCGAAGCCGAGCGCCGCATACGAGGGCGCGTTCTTTACCAGAATCGCGGTATCCATCGCCCGGGCGTACCGGGTAAGATGATCGACGTTTTTGCTGTGAATGTGGGCGGAATGGCGGTTGCCGTGTTCCAGCCACACGCATTTTTCCACCGCGTCGTCGAAATCGGTCGCACGGACGACGCCTAAAATCGGCATCATCAGTTCGGTCGCGATCAGGGGATGTTCTTTTTCTCCCTCGAACACGATGCAGCGGACGTCGTCCCCCACCTCGACACCGACCATGTGGAGCAGGGCTTTGGCGCTCCGTCCCACGCATTTGCGGTTGAGTCCCTTGGGGGTAAGAACGGTGGCGACCAGTTTGTCCTGCACTTCTTTCGAGGCGAGGTAGCAGCCCTGTTCTTCGATCATGTAATTCATCAGTTCGTCAATGACCGAGGCGACGGCGACCACTTCCTTTTCCGCAATGCAGGGCAGGTTGTTGTCGAACGTGCAGCCGTTGACGATATCTTCCGCGGCTTTTCTGACGTCGGCGGAATCGTCTACCAAAGCGGGGGGATTGCCCGCGCCCGCGCCGATGCCGCGTTTGCCGGAAGAAAGCACCGTGGTCACGACGCCCGGTCCCCCGGTTGCCGCGATCAGCGGAATATCTTTATGCTTTAACATAATGTTGCTGGTTTCCATGGTCGGTTTTGCCATCGAAACGCAGATATTGACCGGACCGCCCGCCTCTAAACTCGCACGGTTGATCATATCCACCGCAAAGTTGGAAGTTTTGACTGCGGCGGGGTGGCAGTTGAACACCACCGTATTGCCGCCGGCGAACATGCCGATCGTGTTGCAGATGACCGTTTCGCTGGGGTTGGTGCAGGGCGTGATGGCGCCGATGACGCCGAACGGTCCGCGTTCGATCAGAGTCAGCCCGCGATCCCCGGAGAACGCCTCGGTCGTGATATCTTCGGTGCCGGGCGTTTTTTCGGCAACCAGTTTGTGCTTTAAAATTTTGTGTCCGACGTTGCCCATGCCGGTTTCTTCCACCGCCATGCGGGCAAGCGTTTCCGCGTTTTCCACCGTCTTTTTACGAATGTTTTCGATGACTTTCTCGCGAGCGTCCATAGTCATGGCATGGACGATCTTTTGCGCCTCTTTCGCGGCGGCGATCGCCTCGTTCATATCCGTAAAGACGCCGAGCAGCGGTTTTTCGGACTCTCCCAGGTTCAGTCTTGCGACGACCTGTTTTACGATTTCCTGAACATCGCGTTCGTTCATTGCATCTCCTTTGCAAAATACCTTGCGGCAAACTCGCCGAGTGCGGTATCCTGCTCCGCCGTTCCGCCGGACACGCCGAAGCCGCCGACGATGACGTTTTCCCTCTTAAGCGGCTCTCCGCCGCCGAATATTACGATCTTACCGCCGTTTGTAAACTGGATCCCGTACAAACTTCCGCCGGGAGCGGCAAGCGTTGCGAGATTTTTGGTCGGCATTTTTAAAGAAACCGAAGTGAACGCTTTATTCATCGCAATATCAATACTGGCGATGAACGCGCTTTCTTTCCGAAGCAGACAAAGCGGATGTCCGCCCGCGTCCGAAACGCAGACGACGGCGTTGACGCCGATCTCTTCCGCACGGGAAAGAACGACCTCGCAAAGGCGGCGCGCTTCTTTTTCCGTCAGCGGCGCTGCGGTGCCGGATTTCCCCGTTCGTACCGGATTTTCGGGGACGTACCCCGATTTTCGGGACAAAACTTCGGAAACGACTCCGCGTACCACGGTTTCCAGATCTTTCTCCGTCATGGGATTATTTCCCGAGCTGCTGCATTACCTTTTTGGTAATTTCGGCGATCAGGTCGGTGTTGTTTTCCGACGAAGCGGCCGCCTTGGATTCGCAATTTCCGCATCCGCCGCCGCAGGTATGACAACTGGGAAGTCCCGCTTTCGCGTTCGGGCAGAGATCCGCCGGGTGACGACCTTTCATGCCGAACTTTCTGCGGATTTCGTACAGACGTTCGACCTGTTCTTTGGTCAGTTCCTTAGGTCCGCCGAGCAATTTTGCGTTGAACAGCAGTCTTGCATAGAATTCAACGGATTCCATTTTATGATAGGCGTTAAGCAGGCTGTCCGAGAAGGTCAGCGCACCGTGATTCGCCAGAAGAACCGCGTCGAAGTGCTGCACGTATTTGGAAACGGCGTCCGGAATTTCTTCGGTAGACGGCGTGCCGTAATCCGCAATGGGAACGCAGCCGAGCGCGATGACCGCTTCGGGCATAATGGGCTGGGTAAGAGGAATCCCCGCGATTGCAAAACTGGTCGCGTACATCGGATGTGCGTGGACGACCGAATTGACGTCGGGACGTTCCTTATACACTCTCATGTGCATCTTGATTTCGGACGAGGGCTTGAAGCCGGGGTTTGCCTGCAGCACTTTGCCGTTTTCGTCTACTTTGCAGATGTATTCCGGCGTCATAAATCCCTTGGATACGCCGGTGGGCGTGCAGAGGAATTCGTGATCGTTCAGTTTGACGGAGATGTTGCCGTCGTTTGCCGCAACCATGCCGCGATTGTAGATGCGTTTGCCGATGTCGCAGATCTGTTTTTTGATTTCGTACTCGTTTACCATGTTTCTGCTCCTTACAAGTATTGTTCGTTAGATTTTTGACGTTTTGCTTTCGCCCCGCAAACGGAAAATTCCATCTTTCGGGCGACTCGGTTGCCGGTCTTTTTTACGAAAAAAGCCCGTCCCCCTTTCTTTTGATGACATTATACAACAAACTCCAACAAAAGTCAACACGTTTTTGATGTTTTTTTGTGTTTTTTGTCAGATGTTTGTGGTTTCTTGGTCGAAAGTTGCGGATTTTTGTTGTTTTCCGCTTGGTTTTGGCGGACAAGCCAAGGGAGTTCGTCCCCCTCTTCCGCGAGATACTCGAAAATTTCGTACAAGCCCTCGCCCGTGACGCTGTCCACGTGGAAAATTTTGTATACGCCCGCAATGTGCATCCAGTTTTCCACGGCGGCGAGGTTGGCTTCCTTATCGTTGATTTTGGTCACGATGCCGATCACCGGGCGGTTGGCGTTTGCCGTGCAGGCGGGTTCAAAAATAGAATAGGGCTCGTTGGACGCCATCACGATGCCGACGACGTCGCATTCGTAAGAATACAGCGCCAGCGCGTGACCGAGCGTGCGCTGTTCGGCGTATTCGCCCGGGGTGTCCACCACCACGTCGTAATTGACGATATATTGCGTTTTTTGATAATGGACGGTTTCGCTCCTGAGCGCCTGCGTCAACGTGGTTTTGCCGCAGCCGACCCGCCCCATCAGAATCATCTTTTTCATACGCCGACCGGAATTTTGCCGCGAATCAGGTCTTGGTAATGGCGCAGACGGTAAAGCCCAGCGTTTTTTCGGCGTATTCGGAAAGCGCCGTCAGCGAAGAAAGCACTTCCGACACTCTGCCGGTCAGAATCAGCGTGCCCGAAAAACGGTCCACGAATCCGAGGTCGGCGCCCGAAGCCTTCAGCGCGATATCCGCAATAATGATCGCCGTTTCCGCAGGGGTAATGGTCACCACGCCGATCGCGTCGCCGCGGTATTCTTTGGTGGGATCCAGCCCCAGTTTGGTATAGAGTACGGGGTCGGGGTTGGCAATGACGTGGCAGATGGAAATCTGCTTGCCGGGAACCAGTTCCTGTACGATACGGAGTTTTTCCCCGCCCCGTTCGGTATTTTGTCTGATATAATCGCCGATATCCATAATTTTTTATCCTTAAGGGATTTTATCCCCGTGTGCCGTGCGCGCCTGACGATCTCTCAATATGCGCGCCGACCACCGGCGCCTTTTTCATTAAGCGTACCGGTCATTTTCTCAATTGGCGCCGTTTTTATGCAGCCCGCTTTTCTGTTTGTGCGAGCGACCCGCAAACGCGCTTTGCGTGCCGCCTCGGCAAGCCAGTCAAAGTCTTTCAAAAACCTTTTCCCGTCGGAGTTTCAGCCGGGGCTTTCCCCTTAAAAACTTGCGGGAAAACCGATTTTCTTCGCTATTTACCCGCCGAGAATAACTTCTCCCTTGAACCGTCTTCTTGCGGCGGCAAGGAGACGATCCATGGCTTCTGCGTCCGGCGGAAGAATGCCGCGGAGATCGTACGGGCGATTTAGTCCGTCGTACTTGTCCTGCCCCAGTCTGTGATAGGGCAAAAGGTGCATCTTTTTTACCCCGGGGAGGCTGTCACTAAAAGCGGCGATCCCCTCGATCTCCTCCTCGGTCGCGTTGAACGTCGGCACGACGGGGACGCGGATCACCAGTTCGGTCTTGCCGCTTTCCGCCACCTTTCGGGCGTTCTCCATCATCAGGAGGTTTTCTTTCCCCGTAAACTGCTTATGTTTTTCGGGGTTGGTGTGCTTGATATCCATTAAATAGGTGTCGAGATAAGGCAGAATGCTTTCGATAGTTTCCCATGGGGCGCAAGCCATACTTTCGATCGCAGTGGAAAAACCCTCGTCTTTCGCAAGCGCCAGAAGCGCCCGCGCAAATTCCGGCTGCAGCAGACATTCCCCGCCCGAAAGCGTCAGCCCGCCGCCCGTTCTGCGATAATATCCGCGGTCTTTTACCACCGTTTCCATCACTTCGCCCGCGGTGACGTCTCTGCCCACGATCTTTTCGCCTGTCGCCGTCTTCATTTTTTCGATGGCGTAAGACTGCGATTCGGGGTTGCAGCACCACTTGCAGCGCAGCACGCAGCCTTTCAGAAAGACGATGGTGCGGATCCCTTTGCCGTCGTGCACGGAATAGCGCTGGATATCGAATATTCTTCCCGATACGTTCGTAAAATCTTCCATTTATCCTCGGAATGCCTGTTCGGTACGGTTGATGATATCGTCCTGCAGCGAGCGGGAAAGCGTCGTAAAGAGGGCGCTGTACCCTGCCACGCGGACGACTAAGTGTTTGTATTTTTCGGGATATTTCTGCGCGTCCAGCAGCGTTTCTCTCGAAACGACGTTAAACTGCATGTGGCTGCCTTTCTGTTCGAAATAGGTCTGGATCAGCGCCACGAAATTTTCCAGTCCCGCTTTGCCGGAAAGCGCGGAGGGATGGAATTTCTGGTTGAACAGCGTCCCGTTGGAAGCGATACCGTGATCGAGGCGGGAAACCGAGTTCGCCGCCGCAGTCGGACCGTTGACGTCTTTACCTGCGGAAGGGGAAACGCCGTCCGCAACCGGTTTTTTGGCAAGTCTGCCGTCGGGCGTTGCGCCCGTCTGCGCGCCCAAAGGCACGTTTGCCGAAACGGGATACAGCCCCGCCTGGAAGGTGCCGCCGCGCGGATTTTTATATTTCAGCAGCGGACGGGTGTAAGTATACGCCACGTCGCGGGCGAACGCGTCCACTTCAAAAAGATCGTTGCCGAATTTCGGCACTTCGTCGATCTTTTTGCGCAGCGCGCGGTATTTTCCGGCGTTTTTATCGGCGCCCGCTTTGCCCGCTTCCGCAACCGCGGCGGCGACGATGGCGGCGATTTCGTTATCGCCCAGCGTTTTGCCGGCTTTTTTCAGTTCCGCAGCCACGGTGACGGCAACCTTTTCCGCCTGATCGGCCGCGCTTTCTTCGCCGTAGTTGTGGCGGAGCGCTTCCGCATACTCTTCGAGAGAAACCTCTTTCTTGTCGTAAACCAGCGTCTTGATCGCGTACAGACTGTCCGCCATGTTGGCGATGCCGAAGCCCTGCGGCCCCGTAAAGTTGTATACGGCGCCGCCCTCTTCCACGGTTAAGCCCCGCGCCATGCAGTCGTCCACCATGGACGATTCAAACGGCAGAGGAACGCGTTCTCTATGCGCCATATCGATGGCGTTATCCGCATTGACCAGCGCTTCGATCCAGAAGTTCATCTGCGCTTTGTATGCGTCGTAGAATTTTTCAAAGGTAGTGAAGGAGGAAAGTTCCCCCGTTCTGGGACCAATCTGCACGCCGTTATCCACGCCGTTGGAAAAAACCAGTTCCAGCGGGCGGCACATGTTGAAGAACGCCGCGTCGTGCCAGCCGTCGGTCTTGCCCGCTTTTTGCGGTTCCACACAGCCGATGATGTTGTAAGTGCGCGCGTCTTCAAGCGTCAGTCCGCGGCTCATCAGCGACGGAATGATCACTTCGTCGTTGTAATATGCGGGGAGTCCCACGCCCGTGCGGGTAACTTCCGCAGCCTTTAACATCAGGTCATGCGGAGTGCCGTTCCATACGCGGATGGAAAGCGAGGGCTGCGGCAGCATGACGTGCATGGAAGCGTTTAAGCACATAAACGAAAGATCGTTGGTGACGTCCACCCCGTTTTCGTCCTGTCCGCCCACGATAAGGTTCTGGAACAGACTGTATCCCGCAAACCCCTCTGCGGAAACCGCGTCGCGGCATTTGTTCAGGTCGTTCAGTTTGACCCAGATGCAATCGATGAGTTCCTGCGCCTTTTCGCGCGAAAGGGCGCCCCTTTCCATATCTTTTTTATAATAAGGATACATATACTGATCGAAGCGCCCCGGCGAAATGGAATGTCCGGACGATTCGATCTGCAACAACTGCTGCACAAACCAGAAACTCTGGCAGGCTTCGTAAAAGCCGGTTGCGCCGAATTCCGGGACACGTCTGCAGTTTTTCGCGATCTGCAGCAATTCTTCCCGGCGGGTACCGGTTGCGGCTTTTGCCATATCTTCCGCAAGCGCGGCATAGCGGTTTGCGTATGCGATGACCGCATTTGCGGAAATTTCCATCGCGGTTAAAAGGGCGGATTTTTTGCAGTAATCGCCGTCGCCCTCGTGCATTTTCGCGCGTTCGGCGGCGATCTTTTTCTTGACGCCGTCAAAGCCGGATTCTAAAATCTCGCCGTACTTGACGGTGATATGTCCTACGCCGTTATAGAAATAGTTGCCCGGCGTAAAAATATTATGCGCGATTCCGTTTCTGGCATCCTCCGACATATAGGCGTACGCCAGTTCGCTGGAAGTTTTGCCCTTCCAGTACTTGTCCGCCTCGCGGATTTCGCGCTTGGTTTCTTCCGAAATGGTGAAGGGGTCGGCGGCGCGGGTGGCGACGGTGTCGAATTCCGCTTCCAGCCACTCGTACGAAAATTCCGGATAGGTCTGGCAGCCGCGGGGCGCGACGGTCGTAGAACCGACCACCAGTTCTTCGTCCCTGATGACGATGGGAAGATTGCGCAAAATATGATCGAACGCTTTTGCGCGGCGAAGGGTCAACGGTTCGCCCTCGGTCGCTTTGTACGATTCGGTCAGAAGTCTGGCTCGCGCTCCCTCAATGACCGGCATATTTTTATAAAGCGCGTCCACCAACCGCTGAATACGCGGGCTTTTTTCTACGTCGCGTTTGTCGTACTTTGCCATATTGCTTCCTCCTTGCTTTGTGCTTTATTCGGTTTCGCCGGGATATCCTGTTGCTCGCGGCGGAATTTGAGCTTCCGCCGGGGAATATCTCTGTCGTTTCGCGGCGGGGATTACCGTCCCTGCCGGGGAATATCTCTGTCGTTTCGCGACGGAAATTGCGTTTTCGTCGGGGCACCTCTTTCTGTTTTTGCGTTTTTGAGTATGTCTACGCGCCTTGCACGGCAGGCTTTCCGCTTCCGCTTGCACGGCGAGCTTTCCGCTTCCGCCGGAAGTTTTTTTATCTGTGTTTTTGGCAGCCGGTTTATTCCAAATTCTCTTCCCGCTTTTCCTGCGAAAAACCGTTCCTCTTCCGGGAAAATTCCGCCCCCGGAACGGCGTTGCCGCTTTTCCGCCAAATTATCCTGTCACTATTATATCCTACCGGCGCCCCGTTGTCAACAAAAGTCAACAAAAAACCTCTTGATTTTTTAGGTTTTTTATTGTTTTGTGTTGTTTTAAGAATATTTTAAGGGGAAAAACCACAAAAACGGTTGACAAAATGACGTTTTTGATGCATACTGTAATAAGATTTGCGTTCCGCCGCAAAAAAACGGGGTTCGCAAGGCAAAAAACGCGAAAAGGAGGCACGCCGTGCAAGCGATTTTTTCGTTTGATCCGCACGTACATACCGTAGCCAGCGGGCACCACACGACCGACCGACTGATCGACGTGGTAAAAGAAGCAAGCGCGCGCGGTCTTACCGCCGTCGGGTTTTCCGAACACGCGGCGGGTATGCTGAACGGCTGCACCGAAAGCGGCTTTCGCAGCATGCTGCTTTCCCCCAAGGAACGCTTGGGCGTTCGCATTTTTATCGGGGCGGAAGCCAACATTTTAGACGAAAGCGGCAGAATCGACCTTTCCCCCGCGCTGTATAATAAACTCGATTACGTGATTTCTTCCCTGCATACGGAGTGTTTCCGCCCCTCAGGGCGCAATCTGCGTGCGGCAAGTTTATGGCACTTTGGTGCGAAAAACGGGGGTACGTCCCCCGAAAAATCACACGACCTGCTGCTTACGGAAAGCACCCGCGCCGTTACAAACGCCATGGAAATCGGCAATATGGACGTTTTGGGACATCCTGCGGACAAAAACTTTCCGCTGAATTTCAAAAGCGTCGTTCTGAAAGCCAAAGAAACCGGCGTTCTGATCGAAATCAACGACGCGTCGGTAGAATCCGGCGGCTACCGGGGCGATAACCGCGCGGCGACTGCCGAACTCTTAGCCCTTTGCAAGCAGTACGAAGTCAAAATTTCTGTGGGCAGCGACAGCCACGGCCGCGCTTTCGTGGGCGACTTTGCCGCAGCAAAAGCCTTGATCGACCAGTCCGACTTTCCCCTGCGCCTGATCGCCAGCAGATCGGCAGAAGAATTTTTCGCTTCTATCCCCCGCAACCGGAAATAACATCGACCCGCCGCCGAAAATCGGCGGCTTTTTCTATACTTTCATTGCTGTTCGCTCGTTGTCGCTTCCTCTTTCAATCGCCGCACACGCCTTCCGCCGCCGGTTTCGGCGGCTTTTTCTGTGCCGTTTCCCCTGTTCTGTCCCCGCTCAACGAAACACTCCCCCGTATGTTCGACCTGCGTTTTATCGGATCCGAAGTTTTTGCCGCCGGTTTCGGCGGCTTTTTCTTGCCATTTTTTCCCGCAACGGCTCCCATTTCCCTATTATTTCCCCTGTTTTGCCGCCGGTTCCGGCGGCTTTCTTGATACAAAAAATCGGCGGGCGGCATTTCTGCCGTCCGCCGCGGGATCGATCGGGGGGTCGATCCAATGAAAAGAAGAAGATGGTGGTCAAATTTTGCGGTTTCTTCGCAAAAAACTTTCTGCCTTGCCGGCAAATAGTTTCCGCCAATACTTTACCGCGATTACGGCTTTGTATCGTTTTTTACGAAACGGTACGCCGTTTCTGGAACGCGCGCAGGACAACCCGGCATGCCGAATCGCATATCCGGCATTCCTGCATCGCTCTTGCGCGCAAAACCTTATTTTACCGCATTGCGCCGCGTTTAAACGCGCCTAAAACCTATTACAGCAGCCCGTGCAAAACCATGTTAGCGTTCCTGTTTGTATTATTTTACGTATCCGCCCGCGCACCTTTCCGGGCGACGGCAAAAGGTTCAGTCTTTTTTCGGGACGATGACGCCCTTTTTCAGAATCAGGTTGGCATAAAGCGCGGTTTCGCCCGTGGCGATGACGGCATATGCCGTTTTGGCGCGGTCGTAAAACGCAAAGCGTTCGATATGTCCGATTTTTACGTTATTCCCTTCTGCCTGACGGAGAATTTTATCGTACTCTCCCCAGATCGGCGTTTCCACTTTGTCGCCGGGGACGACTTCCATCAGCATGGCGTTGGGATCGGAATAAGTATCCAGCGGGAAAACCGACACCAGCGCTTTTAAAACGTCCGTGCCGCTGTGCGCATCCAGACGGATAACCCGGCTGTTCAGCGACTCCGCAGGAAAGTTTCCGTCGGCAAGCACGATCTCGTCGCCGTGCCCCATTTCGCAAAGAACCTTTAATAGTTCGGGCGTAAGTAAAGGAGAAAGACCTTTCAGCATGGCTGCCGCTCCTTATTTATAAAGGGGACCGTAAGCCTTGCACGCAGCGTAATCCGCCGCCTGTTTGTCTTCGGTACCGAACGCCGCCCACGCGTGCGGACGATAAACCTTTTCATCCGGTACGTTGTGCATGGTTACGGGGATACGCAGCATGGAAGCCAGCGTGATGAGGTCGGCGCCGACGTGTCCGTATACGGTTACGCCGTGGTTTGCGCCCCAGTTTGCCATAACGCTGTAAACGTCGGTAAAGGCGCCCTTGCCGGTCAGACGCGGGCAGAACCAGGTGGTCGGCCAGGTCGGGTCGGTACGCTTGTCGATAACGTTGTGGATTTCGTCGGGCAATGCGGCGGTATAACCTTCCGCAATCTGCAGCGTGGGTCCTACCCCTTCCACAATGTTAAAGCGCAGCATGGTGACGGGCATTTCCGCATTGCAGCGGAAGTGGCTGGAGAAGCCGCCGCCGCGGAAATATTCAAAGTCGGCACGGCACCAGTCGGTGGCGTTCAGGCATGCTTTTACGTCGCCGTCGGTCATTTCCCAGAACGGTTTCATGCAGGCTTTGCCGTCTGCGTTTTTCGAGGCGCCCGTTCCATCCAGAGCGGTTGCGCCGGAGTTGATCAGATGAATGAAACCGTCCTTTGCAACGCCGTCCGGCGCGTGACCGGTAACACGTTTGCAGGCTTCCGGGCTCCAGTAGGTGCGGACGTCGTGGAAGCAGGGCGCGGAATGGCTGACCAGCGTGCCCAGCATCATAGCGACGCCGTTGCAGGTATCGTTTTCGGTTGCAAAAGGCGTGGGAGCCTTTTTGCCGTTCCAGTCGAAGGTGGAAGCGAGAATGGCTTCGGTAAAGTCGGCGTTCGGCAGCCAGTCCGTCCACTGACGCTGTCCCTGGAAGCCGCCCGCGACGGCGTTTCTGCCAAGAGCCTCTTCATGCCAGCCCAGTTCGTCCAGCTTTTCGTTGCCGAACAGAATGTCGTGCATGATGATGGTCATTTTGACGATGAATTCCCAATCCTTGTCCTTGGGGACGACTTTGGATTTGGTGATAACTTCAGGGAAGCTCTTCGCCGCGTTTTTATCGAATCCTTCTTTGCAGTTTGCCTTGACCCAGGCAAGCGCTTTTTCGTATTCTTCGTGATCGTAAATACCGATGGATATTCTTCTTAAAATTTCGACTTCGTCCACCCACTCGGCGCGAATACCGAAATATTGCTGCATAACGGAAGCATCGCAATAACTGCCTGCGATGCCCATTGCAACCGCGCCCACGTTGACGTAGGCTTTATTTTTCATCCAGCCGGCAGCCACCGCGCATCTTGCAAAGCGCAGAATTTTTTCCGCAACGTCGGCGGGAATGGAGGTATCGTCTTTATCCTGCACGTCGTGTCCGTAGATGGAGAACGCGGGAAGTCCGCGCTGTGCGTGCGCCGCAAGTACCGCCGCAAGATAAACCGCGCCGGGACGTTCGGTTCCGTTAAAACCCCAGACCGCTTTGATGGTGTTGGGATCCATATCAAACGTTTCGGTTCCGTAGCACCAGCAGGGGGTTACGGTCAGGGTTGCGACGACGTTTTCGGTTGCGAACTGATCCGCAACGCGTGCCGCTTCCGCGCCGCCGCCGATGGTCGTGCAGCCGACTACGCATTGTACGGGCGTCCCGTCCGGATAACGCAGCGTTTCCGAAATCAGTTTGGCGGCACTCGTCGCCATTGCCATGGTTTGCTTTTCCAGACTTTCGCGTACACCGCCCCAACGTCCGTCGATCGCGGGACGAATTCCGATTTTAGGATATAACATCGTAGTAATCTCCTTAAAGTAAATTTCTATTTTTCCGAGGGCGATCACCCGTTGGTTTCCGCCCGTTTTTATCGATTTTCAGTAAACGTATCTTGTTTTTGAGAACGTTGCATTCTTTTGAGGAAGCGTGATCCGCAAGCTTTCAAAAAGCAGGTTTCCGCCCGAAGATCCACTTCTCCGCCTGCCCGGCAAGTTTCCCTCATTTTACGGGAAGCTTTTTTTCGGGCAGCGCCCGTACCGCGCTTCGGAACCTTTTGCAAAATCCCGTCCGACGGGACTTTTCGCCCGGCACTACGTTGCCGGAAAATTTCTTCTGTCTTCTTTTCATTTTTTTGTCCGGGGCGCGAGGGATTGCCCCGCGCCCCGACAAAACTTTTTGCCTGACACCCCGCGGCGATCATTGCCCGCGGCATGCCTTTCGATTTGTTTTAACGACTTCGCTTAGCCTTCGTAAACGAGGTTGTTGGCGATCATCTGATCGACGTTGGTCGAATCCCACCAAGCGCCCGCAATGGAAACGTTCTTGGTAACGGTCTTGCCTTCGATAGCGAAGACTGCCTGTTCGACTGCCTGATAACCGATCTGGTAGGAATCCTGTGCAACCGCACCGATCAGCTTCGGACCGGTGGTGCTCTTCATCCACTGAATCTGCTTCGTGCCGGCGTCAAATCCGCAGAACTTGATCGCGTCGTATTTGGTGCCCGCCGCGGTGAACGCGTCGTAAACCTGTTTGACAACGCCTTCGTTGCTCATGAAGACTGCCTTGACGCCCTTTTCGAAAAGCGCTTCCAAAGCGTCTTTATACGCGTTGTTCGCGTCGCCGTCTTTGGCTTCTTTCACGATTTCGTATTTGCCTTTGGTGGTCGTGTCGGCGTCGGCAAGTTCTTTGAACTTGGATTCGAAACCGCCCGCACGGTCAATACCGGTCTGAGTCATATCGTGCTGAATGATACCTACTTTATAGGTTTCGGAAGAAGCCGCGATATCCGTTTTGATTGCCGCGAAGAAGCGTTCCGCAGCGACGCCCGCCGCCAAAGTGTTGCTGGTGGCAACCGACGACTGAATGGGGTTTTTGCCTGCAGCGTCCAGAGCCTGCACGTCTTTTGCCCAGATACCGCTGTCAAACTGAACGACGGGGATTTTGCTGTTGAATGCCTGGGTCAGGTTATCGACGAAACCTTCGCCGATGGTTGCGAGGACTAAGCCTGCGGGCTTGTTGTTGAGCGCGGTGGAAACCATCTCTTTCTGAGAAGGCAGGTCTTTCGCGGATTCGCTCGCGGGGCCGCGGAAGGTGATCTTGTAGCCGTACTTTTTACCGGCGTCTTCAGCGCCTTTCTTGACGGACTGCCAGAAAGCGTGCGATTCGCCTTTTGCTACGACTGCAATGGTCTTTTCGTTGGAAGACGCACAGCCAGCCAACATACCGGTGAGGAGCGCCAACAGGCACACGATCGGTAAAATGAGTTTTTTGAGAGTTTTCATTATGGATCCTCCTTATTTTTACCCTTTTACTGGGTAGTTCCTTTTTTGTCCCTTACGGGAAGTTTGCTTTCCGGCAAGGTTTTCTCGTCGGAAAGGCATTCGCTTTTCCCTTGCGGGAAGCGCTTTTAGAAACGGTTATTGTTTTTTTGTTTCCGCTTTCGCTTTTTTCGTTTCCGCTTTTAATCGTGCGGTCTCCGCCTTCAGTTCGGCTTTCTTTTCCCGGAATTCGGCTTTCAGTTCCTCATCCCCTTTCAAAAGCGCCTGTACTTTGGCTTCTCTTTCCGGAGCGGATAGCGTTCCGTCCGTATACGTCATGTCGATTTCGGTCTGCAAGTTCGCGTGCCGTTCGCGATATTGACGTTTGCCCTTTTCAAACGGAGTTTCGATTTTGACTTTCGCCGCGTTTTTGGTTTTGATGATGTCCATCAGGACGGAAACCACGACGATGACGCCGGTCAGGACGTAGGTGACGTAAGTCGCGTTGACGTTGAGTTCCAGAATCGCCAGGACGAAGTTCAGTCCCGAGCGGATGACGACCAGCATCAGGCTGCCGATGACCGAGCCTGCGATGGAAGCAACGCCGCCCGCGGCGCTGGTTCCGCCGATGTAAACGCCTGCGATGGCGTCCAGTTCCATTCCGTTACCGGTAGCGGCTGCAACCGTCGCAAAGGATGCCGACCAGAAGATCGCCGCAACGCCCGCGCCCAGTCCGGTAAAGACGTACGCGATCATTTTGTATTTATCGGTATTGATACCGGAAAGGCGGGTCGCCTCTTCGTTACTGCCGATGGAAAGGATATATCTGCCGATTTTATTTTTGTACATCAGATACATGCAAAGGAGCATGAATCCGATGACCCACACGATCCCGATGGGGAAATCGTTGAGGTTGGAGAACGTTTTGTTGAACCAGGTTCCGGTGGGATAGAAGATATTCGGCACCGAAACGATGATGGCGCTTA